>CBDTVG010000361.1:0-2755 GCA_965363745.1 uncultured Candidatus Electrothrix sp.
ATCCGCAAAATCGGGATAAAGTCCAAACCCTGAACCGCTGGCAGCAGATGCAGGCTCCTTCGCTGGCTGTGCCCGGATTTGACGCTAACTGCTCCGGGATCTGTGATTTCGACAAAATACGTCTAGGAAAAGAAAAGTTTTGGCTAAAAAATGAAAAGAAAGAGCATATTTCTCCGTCAGTGGATTGCCGCCGAGACTTTGGAAGAAAGCACAGACAGGCATTTTACGAAACTATCACCGGAATACAAGGTTTAGAGTTTACCAATGAGTTTAGCCAGATCAGCAAAAAACCTCCCAAGGAAGCGGCCTCTGTATTAGATGGTAAGATTGCCTTTATCTACATTGACGGTAATAGCTTCGGGAAGATTCAAAAAGCTTCAGAAAACCCACAACAGCAGCGCACGTTTGATACCGCCACCCGCAACGGCAAAAAAGAAATCCTGACCGAGATACTGCACAGGATCAAAGATGATCCTGCTTGGCTGTGGTATGACGAAGAAAAACAGATAGACCGCATTCGCCTGGAAACCCTGCTCTGGGGTGGTGATGAAATCATCTGGGTGGTTCCGGCCTGGCAGGGCTGGTGGCTGCTCCAGACTTTTTACGAATTGGCTGAAAAACACATCCAGGTACGAGATCCTGAGACCGGAGAACTGCTCAAACATGCTGCCGGACTGGTGTTCTGCCATGACAAGGCCCCGATCAAACCCATTGAGGAGCTTGCCAAGCGTCTTGCTGATGGGTTTGCTAAAAAAGATCGGACAAAAAGCATGATCGCCTATCAGGTCTTAGAATCCTTTGATCATGCCGGAACCGATCTCTTCGAATACCGTAAAAAACGTTTGGGTACTATCGGTGTTTCCCAGGATATGTTAATTGATGCCGATAAAATGAAATATATCCAGCTTCTTGCCAACCAGCTAAAGGATAAGGAGCTGGACTTCCCTCACCGCAAGCTGTATCAAATTTTCCAAGCATACCAAGATGGATACGATGCAAAAGCGAAGGAATATGAAGCCAAGCTTCCAGAAAAAAGCAAAGACATTCTCTCTGAGTTACAAAAAATATTCGGCAAGAACCAAGCCCATTGGCTGCATCTAATCGACCTATGGGACTATATCTCAGCTGCCAAGGAGGATTCCCATGCTTAAAACCAGCCTAAAAATCACCCTGACCTTGGAAGGCCCCCTGCTTACTCAATCATCCTCCCCCGGCACACAGGGGCTGGATGCTGTTATTTGTCGCAATCATAAAGGAGAGGCCTGCCTGCCCGGCACCTTGGTCAGCGGTAAACTCCGGCAGGCCTGGGGAGAATTAGACAACGCCTCCGCTCGGCAAACTTGGTTTCAGCCCCGCATTGACGAATGGTTGGGGAAACGCACTGAATATGACCTGCCCGGACGAAAGCGGCTATTCCTTTCTGACTTCATTCTTGAGCAGGCAGAGGATGCAGCGGAAAAGGAAACAGTACGCCATCGGATAGCCATTGACCCGGAACGGGGGGCGGTGGAGGAACACCAACTGGTCATGGTTGAAAATGCCTTTGTCAGCGGCAGGCAGTACAGTTTCAGCGGTGATATCCATTTTTTCAGTCCGGCTGAAGAAGAGGCGGACACTCTCATCCGTCATATCGTGGCCGGTATCAAGTGGTTTTCCCAAATCGGCGCATTGCGCAGTGTCGGTTATGGCCGGGTTGTGGGGGCGGAGGTGGTGGAGCAGAAAAAGCCGCTGCCTAAACCGCCAGCTTTGACCCCTGTGCCCAATAACAAACACAATAACAAGCACAACAAGCGCATTAGCCTGTGCATAGAGCCGCAATATCCCTTCTGCATTGCCAGAAAAAAATTGGCAAACAATCTGTTTGAGACAGAGGCAATTATCAGCGGCGGGGCCATGTTAGGCAGCATCGCCACGACCTGGAATCATCTCTGCGGACAACGGGTGGAGAATGTCAGCCTGCTCAACGATCCTGACAGGAAAGAACTTCAGGAAAATTTCAGTAATCTGCGCATCACCCATGCCTTTCCGGGCAGGGAAAAGAAACGGCCTGTGGTC
The DNA here is from genome assembly GCA_965363745.1 of uncultured Candidatus Electrothrix sp. Taxonomy (GTDB): domain Bacteria; phylum Desulfobacterota; class Desulfobulbia; order Desulfobulbales; family Desulfobulbaceae; genus Electrothrix. The sequence continues at coordinate 2,056 of CBDTVG010000361.1, forward strand.
GCCCCTTTATCCCTGGTGCGGATTGCCGAAAATGATCAGCTCTATGATGTCGCTCTCCTACACGATGCTCCCTGCCTGATCAAAAGCGGGAAGAAAGTTTTTCCGCCGGATTTCGCCGTGGAGTGGAAGGATAAGAAAACAACCTTAAAGGGATATCCTTGGCCGTATCTTCGAATGCGGGATTGGGGCTGGCCGCAATTGAAAACCGATCTTCGGGTGCGAACCGCCATTGATCGAGAATCTCTGCGTTCCGCTGATGAACAGCTGTTTTCCTATGAACGGATTATCCCGGATAATCAATGCTGGTATGCGGAACTGGATCTGAGCAGAATCGACAAGCAGCAACAGGGCCTTGTTCTGGGGCAGCTCAAGTCGTTGCTCCATGAGGGTGTTTTTGCCCTTGGCAAGACCAAGACCCCGGTTAAAATTACCTTTGAGGAGACTGCAATTCCTCCTTTTTTTGAGGTGGCAAATCTGGAGCCGGAGAACGGCCTGTGGATTGTCACCCTCCAGACCGATACCCTGCTCGGTTGCCCGGAGCACCTCAGCGAGAGCAGTGGTCAAAATGAGCTGCGGGCTATGTATAGCCAAGCATGGGAAGATTTATCCGAGGGAGCCCTGACCATGCAAGGCTATTTTGCCCGGCAAAAACTCTTTGGCGGCTGGCACGCAACAAAACGCAGGAGCCAGGGTGATAAGA
>CBDTVG010000362.1:0-2745 GCA_965363745.1 uncultured Candidatus Electrothrix sp.
CTGAGATGAAATTTCTACAGAATAATCTTGTGATAGTTTTCATGGTATATCTCCTGGTATGGAAACAAAAAGTAGGTAACCCGGCTGTCTCCTTTATTGGAGACCCTTGGCTTTCCGGCACCGCCTCACGACGGTTGTGGCTTTATCAACTTTCTGCGGCAGGATGTTTTGTCCTGTTCCGTCCAGAAAGCTCGGTACCCACTAAAAAAAGTAAGTCCTTATGATTAACTTATAGTATCACATGCATATTTTTGTCAAGTTTTTTTTAATTATTTTTTCAGAAAATCCTGCGGGGTTGTGATAGGGTTACCCCATACCGTTCTCCATATTATCGAGAACAGGATGAAATAACCCGGCTAAATCTTCAAACCGTTGATCTAAGGGATCATGCGCCCGTAGTGCGATTTCATAAGCCGGATCTTCTTCTTCCCCTGTATAATAGCCGGAATACCAAGTTCTGCGGGCGGCGTTTCGAGCGGCGGTCTCTGATTTCGCCTTGGCCCAAGCATGGCTGGTTTTCGGATAAAAATGAAGTGGTTCAACCAATCCCTGCTGAAAAAAAGAGAGCAGAGCAGCGAGTTCAGCTTCAGGGTCATCCACCTTCTGAAAACAGATAATTTTATCTAAAGCGGCATGAATGGAGACCGGTCGGACAGTGGCTGGACGCAGGAGAAGAAGGGCGAGGTGGTGTATCCAGAGCTGTAAGATATCTTTTGCTTTTAAGGTAGCGGGACGAAAGGTGACTCTGCCGCCGTTGTACAGTGACGACAACCAGCCTGTGACCCGTACATTGTCAATATTTAAGTTGATTTCTGTCGGTTTCTCAGGCTGTCTGGTAACCGGTTCCAAGCTCTCGATAAGAGCGGCTGTATTTTTCTCCATTTCCTGATAAAGGATATGACCGAATTCTCCTCCAGGCAGGTTTCCAGATGCACGCATTCGATAAAATGCGGTGGACAAAGGAGGGGCTGAAGATCCCGAATTATCGCGCTGTTCATGTATGATGTCCTGAGCCAGCAGGTATTTTTGCAGGTGATTCAGAGAAAAGGCTTCGCTTTCAGGCAACGGGTCATCTTCAAGCCAAGAGCGCAAACCGATACGCTGGTCAAGAAAAAAGCGGACAGGATGATTCCAAAAGCGGACAAATCGACTTATGTCCACCTGATCCAAGGGAGGCTCCTGCGCTGGCAAGGCCTGACTGGAAAATGCGGAAGAACGATCAGCGGGAGCAGGTGGTTTCGGTAGCCATTCCTCGGCATAGGTGGCAGTTTTTGAATTGCCGTTAAAACAATGCCTGCTGAACGGCTGCAAGGGATATTTCACAGTCAGCGTTTCCGCCGCTGTCTGTTTGTTCTCCGTTGCATCGACCGACCAGCCCCGATTGATATAATCCCGCAATTCCGCCACAACCACTGACGGCGGCAGAGGCGAGTTATCCTGCTGATCACGCCCAATCCAAGAGATGGCAAGATGCTTTCGGGCGGAGAGCAGGGCTTCAAGAAAAAGGTAACGATCATCATCCCGGCGGCTTCGATCACCGAGACGAGGTTTTTTCGCCATCAGATCAAAGGCGGGAGGCCGCTGGGAGCGAGGATAATCCATATCATTCATCCCTAACAGCCAGATCACCTTAAAGGGAACCGAGCGCATAGGCACCATATTGCAGAAGGTGACCCGACCGGCGAGAAAAGCTTGACCGCCCGCAGGTTCAGCTAGCTGATGTTCAAAATAATTGCGGATAATTCCAAGATTGAGTTCCTGATCAAATCCGGCCTTCTGGCAACTGATGCTAAAATCCACAATGGTCTGACGCAGAGCGAGTAGGCCGTCCTGCTCTTCATTTGTTCCGCCTTGATCTAGGAAGTCATTGATCAGTTGGAGCAAAAGAACCTCCCATTCCGCCGGTATATGCTTTCGGCTCATCTGCCGCCGCAGTTGTTGCAGTCGGCGGATAAAAGCGGTCAGGCCACCGAGCCACGTTCCGGTATCGTTCAACGTGCCGGAGCAGGGCATGATCCCCTGCCAGGGTTCGTTGAGCGGGCCGGTGATGTAACCTAACAGCAGGCGGTTAAGGCCGAAATCCCAAGTGTGCTGTACAGATCCGCCAGCACCCTGTGTCCGCCGATGTTCCTGATCCAGCCCCCAGCGGATACCGGCATCCGCAATGCGGGAGCGCATTATACTGATATCCTCTTCCGCCAGAGCGAAGCGGTGGAGAATAACCCGGTTTTCCAGCAGGGCCGTCACATCAGGGGCGGTAAAACGACTGTTGAGTAATTCCAAAATATTGAGAAAACCCTCGATGATCGGTAGCTCCTGTCGTCGAGATTGATCCGCGATGGACCAAGGAATGCGTCGCTCTCCCTGAGCAGAGCCGAACACTCCGGCGGTCGCCGGGATGTAGAGATTGATATCTGGAGCCATGACCAGAATATCAGACGGTTTTAAGTCTGGATCATCGGCGAAGAGATCCAGCAGTCGATCATGCAGCACCTGGATTTCCCGCATGGGGCTGTGGCAGCAGTGAAAGCGAATGGAAGTATCAGCGGAGAGCGGATCGACTCTCCGAGGGGAGCTGTCCTCCAGGCTGTCCTGAGTATCCTGATCAGCACCAGTACGGTCACCCCGATCATAGAGATCAAGAATATCCCGCTGGATTATATTGAGGAGAGAGGAGCCTTCCGGTTCTTCATAGAGGTCTCTGTCTATGGGGTTCATCTCTATGAGCTGGCTGAAAAATTCCCG
>CBDTVG010000363.1:0-2740 GCA_965363745.1 uncultured Candidatus Electrothrix sp.
TAAATGACTTTTTTATCAAAAAACGATCAAAATGCATTTTGGCGAAGGTATTGATACTGATTCCATCCTTTGATGGCCTAATATCTTTTTGAATTATAGTCAAGTTAGTTTGTTTTTTGTTGCAATGTGCAGCCCACAGAGATTACCTTGTGTATATGTATCACATGATACAAATGAGGTAGTTTTATGAGAAGTAATCGGTAGCGGGTCAAACCTGTTGGTCGATTCTGTCACCCCTCTGTTATCATAGGGTTAAAACTGGATTACTCACAGGTTCGACCCACTACCCGTTATTCTGTACAACCAGCAGGGCTGTTCTTCCAATAATATCTTTTTGAATTATAGTCAAGTTAGTTCGTTTTTTGTTGCAATAGGTGTGCTGGTGTACCTTCTTTTTTCCGGGGTTCATGATTTACAGCTTTAACCAACTTTGCTCCCGCTTTAAACGCCTCCGTAACGGTCTTCCCGTAATTTCTGATACAGAATTTTGTAGCACCCGGCCCACCGACTGTAGTTTGATCAACAACAAGTTCTCCCTGTGCGGTGAGGGGAGCGGCGGTAAAAAAAACTGCCAGCGTAACCGAAGGAGCTCTTTGGTGCTGGAGCGTTGTCAGTGCAGATGCGCCCGGCGGAGGTGAAACAGAAGAAACGGTATGGGGGTGAGAATGCTCGCTGAAGATAAACAGTGATATCTTTTTTCATGTTATTCACTTTTACTTTTCGTTAGTATCTGAGCATATAGCATTTTTGGATTGAACTTATCTCGAAAAACTGTTTAGTTGAACTCTTACCTTAACCTGAAACGAACACAGAATACTCATCAGGTCTACATCGTATGGATATCAAAGAAAAAAAACACAAAAGGTGTTTTGGTTTTTCTTTTGTTGAACTTTTGATAGTCATGTGCATTATTTCTATTGCAATGGCTGTAGCTATTGCCCATTATCATAAATATATTGCTCAAGCAGAAATCGCCTCTGCTTTGAGGTATACTAATACAGTAAAAAGAGAGTTACTCGAATATTATTATCTAGTTGGCAAATGGCCAGAAGATGACAAGCAATTACAGGATTATACTGGAATATTTAGCAGGCAACGTAATTCCGACTGGCTGAACAGCTCATCCCTTGACCGGATAACCGTTAACACTAATGGTGCTATCAATGTATGGTACAACAAAGACTGCAGGGTGCAACAGTACGTAAACGATCCGATCCTGACCCTGCGACCAGTACTGACGAAGGGAGAAGGGCCGGGAACCATTTTTTGGCTTTGCGGAAATGCCAAGGCTTCTGATAATGCAATCGTATTGGGGAAGAACAGAACCAATATTCCTGACAAATTTCTGATAACGAACTGTAAGCTCAATTAAAAAAAAGCTGTCATGACTCTATTGAAAAGAACAATACACCCTACTGATTTTGCCGATGTACTTCGGCAATTAGGTCTTTTTTTAAGCACGGGTATTTCTCCGTCAGAGGCTGTTGAGATTATTCATGCAGGTGAAAAAACCTCTTCTTCTCTCGCCAAGCTTCTGAAGGAAATGCAGCATGATTTGGCTCAGGGTGTCAGTCTTGCGGATAGCTTGGGCAATATGCCAAAATACCTGCATCCTTTTCAGGTGGAGCTGATTAAGTCGGCAACAGAGGATGAGCTGCCTGCTGTTTTAGAATCAGTGAGTGATTTTATGGATTATATCCATCTTGATAACAAAAAAATCAAGGCGGCACTGACATATCCGGTGATAGTACTTGGAATTGCACTTCTGTTAACTGTTGGTATCTTGCTCTTCGTCATCCCGGTTTTTCAGGAAATGTTTGCCTCAATGGGTGGTTCCTTACCGGTACCGACTCAGTTTGTGGTTGATCTCTCATACTACGTGAAACAAAACTTTTTGTACCTAGTCTGCGGAACATACCTTTTGTATGCTGTCTATAGATATGCCGACAAAAAATGGTCAGGTGTAAACCGGTTAAAATGCTTGGCGATTCGTAATCTTCCCCTCTACGGTAGAGTTCACATACTTCGGAGGACCCACATCTTTTTGCGCACAATTTTCTTTATGATTGAATCCGGCAAATCGTTACCTACAGCCATGCAGGCCGCAGCCGATACCGCCGATCCAGGATATTATCGCGAAGCCGTTCTCCAACTCCGTGACAAAGTTATTAAAGGAAAAAATCTAGGAGAACTGCTTTTTAATAGTAATCTCTTCCCGAGACAAGTAGCCAGTGCCCTCACAATTGACAGCAAATCTGAGGCATTTATTCTCATGCTGAACAGGCTTGAAGAACGGCTGCAAATGCAACTGAATAATGCTACAAAAGTATTAGAGGGGGCTGTAGAGCCTGTGATGATGATTTTTTTGGGAGGCGTGATCGGCGGACTTGTTATCTCCATGTATCTGCCGATTTTCACAATGGCAGATGCTCTTTAGTACATCAGATGGCCATATGGGCGACTTAGAAAATGATGGTTTTACCCTGATAGAGATGATGATTGTTGCCTCAATAATCGGTATTCTTGCTGCGGTTGCGATGCCGAATTTCATGGCATACAGGAATAAAACATATACTCTTGATGCTGACGCTCTATTTGTATCTGCTAAAGCCAATATAGAAGAATTTTATCAGGAACGGGGTAGATTCCCGAAGAATAATAAAGAAGCAGGACTCTTGGAGCCGGAGAAAATACAAAGCAACTTTGTTTCTTCCCTTGAGGTGGAAAACGGTGCTGTTCA
>CBDTVG010000364.1:0-2727 GCA_965363745.1 uncultured Candidatus Electrothrix sp.
GAAGCAAAGAATATGTTCAGAAAATGCTTTTACTCCCCAAAAAACGGTTTGTTTTATTGTCAATACAGAGTAGGTTGTTCCATGTTGTTTAATCGTCCACTCAGTTCGACTCCATTTCTATCCTAAGAAACTGCTTGACCTCAAAACCCACAATACTCAATACGCAATCCCCGATCTGGGGCTGCTTTTTTTTATCAGCGTGCATTTTTATCGTATTTCAATCTACTCAATCAATATACTCCGTATATCGAACAAGACGATATTACCATATTGATATCTACTTAACAGAGAACATAGATTATGACCACATTTACAGACATAGGCATTAACGACGAAGTTTTGCAGGCGCTTACCGCCCAAGGCTTTAAGGAACCGACACCGGTGCAAGTCAAAGTTATTCCTATGGTGCTTGAACAACATGTCGATATTGTCAGCCTGGCCCAGACCGGCACTGGTAAGACAGCGGCCTTCGGCCTGCCCCTGATTCAGCTGACCGACCCAAAAAACAGGAAAACCCAAGGTTTGGTTCTTTGTCCCACGAGAGAACTGTGTATGCAGGTGTCTAGGGATCTGGAAAGTTTTGCCCGTTTTACAAAAGGGATCAAAGTATTGGCTATCTACGGCGGTGCGAGTATTGAGCAGCAAATACGGGAATTGCGCAGGGGTGTGCAGATCATTGTTGCTACGCCTGGTCGCCTGAGAGATCTTATACGACGGGGCAATGTGGATATTTCCGCTGTCCGTTATGCGGTCTTTGATGAAGCCGATGAAATGTTGCAAATGGGTTTCCAGGATGAACTGAACGCTATTTTGGCGGAAACACCGAAGGAAAAAAATACCCTGTTATTCTCAGCCACTATGTCCAGGGAAGTCAAAGCAATAGCTGGCAGATACATGACTAATCCGGTAGAAATTACCATTGGAACCCGTAATGCCGGTGCTGAAAATGTGACCCATGAGTATTATCTGATTAACGGCAGGGATCGCTATGCGGCCCTAAAGCGCATCGTAGATAATAACCCGGATAATTATTCCATTATTTTTTGCCGCACTAGGCGAGATACTCAGGAAGTAGCTGACAAGCTGATTCAGGACGGCTACAAAGCCGATTCCCTGCACGGAGAATTGACCCAAGCCCAGCGTGATTTGGTGATGGGGAAATTTCGTAAAAAAACACTGCAACTGCTGGTTGCCACCGATGTGGCGGCCCGTGGACTGGATGTCAATGACCTGACTCATGTGATCAACTACAGTCTGCCTGATGACACCGCCGGTTATACCCATAGAAGTGGTCGGACAGGGCGGGCTGGACGCACTGGCACCTCGCTCGCCTTGGTTGATATGCGGGAGAGATATAAGCTCAAACATATTGAAAACAAAATTAAGAAGAAATTCAAGCAGGTGTTGGTGCCCACCGGCAAAGAGATTTGTACAAAACAGTTGGTCAGCCTGATGGATGTTATCAGCGAGGTGACAGTGGATCATGAGCAGATTGATCCGATGTATGAGGATATTGCCCAGCAGCTTGAGCATCTGGATCGGGAACAGCTAATCAAAAAATTTATTTCTCTGGAATTCAACCGGTTCCTGAAATATTACAAAAATGCGCCGGATCTCAACCAGCAGGTCAGCGGCAAAGGGCAAAGAAATACAGGACAGCAACGTTCTTCAGGGAATCTCACTCATAATCAGAATCAGCCGTTTACCCGTGTCCAACTGAACGTCGGTCGTCGTAACGGCATCCTGCCGGAGAATCTTATCAGCAGAATTAATGAGGTGTCTGGTAACGGACGTATTAAAGTGGGCAAGATTGAGATTTTGCGGAATACAGCTACCCTTGAGGGGGACAGCAGGTTTATTCCTCAGATACTGAACGCTTTTCAACACTTTACAGTCAACGGGAAAATCGTCACCGCCAAGATAGCACCAAATAATGCCGAGTTCAGAAGACCCAAACGCAACAAAGGCCCGAATCAGCGGAAAAACGGCGGGAGAGTGAGGAAGTAACAAAGTATTTTTCGGAGCCTACTCATTGAACATGGAACAGCTTTTCACAGCTATGTATACAGCGTATACAGCCTGGGGCAAGTATGAAGTTTTTTGGCTTTGTGGCATAAACGTTGTTTTGATCCTATCAACTTTTATGCTTGCGTTCAAGCTCTCTGGAAACAACAAAGAGCGACAGCGGCTCAGGTTACGCAATGCGGAACTGGAAGCGTTGCTTCAGGCAGGTGATGCCGCCTTAGCCGAACAGGTACAGTCAGAAAAAAAGCGGGCGGCGCCGACCAAGGAAAAGGAAAAACTTGAAGGCAAGTTGCGGAAGGCTCGAAAAATGGAAGCGGTCGGCCTGATGGCAGGCGGTGTCGCTCATGATCTGAATAATATACTTTCCGTTATAATTCATTACCCGGAACGGCTTCTGAGAAATCTGCCGCTGGACAGCCCGTCACGTCCTTCTATAGAAGCGATTCACAGTTCCGGCCTGCAAGCGGCGGCTTTGGTTGCTGACCTGCTTACCGCCGCCAAAGGTGTTGCCGCTGTCAAAGAAACAGTTGATCTGAACAAATTGGTGTTGGACACGTTGGCATTACCGGAATGGCGAGATTCGCTTATTGAAAAACCGGGAATCAGCCTTCGTACAAACCTTGCTTCCGAATCCATCACGGTTCACGGCTCTCCCTCTCATATTCGCCAATGTCTGCTCAATCTCCTCAACAACGGCTGTGA
>CBDTVG010000365.1:0-2716 GCA_965363745.1 uncultured Candidatus Electrothrix sp.
TCAACCTCTATGTCCATGCTGTTTTCCCGGACGGCCAGATTGTCGAGGTAGGCCGTCTGCTGGTGCGCAATCTTCTCAGTTTTCAGGATCAGGAAGGTTTTTTTCGCTACGCTCCCTCTTTTTTAGATCATCCCTTGGCCTATGCCATTGACCCGATTCATTTCCCCCTGAGCACCCAGACCTTTCCCGCTAAGAGAAAAACAGCAGGAATCCATCACCTCTTTGACGATTCCCTGCCTGATGCTTGGGGCCGTCATATTTTGGCCCGCAAAGGTAATCTGGAGCAGCAACGGTTTACCCCGACACACCTGTTGGCCGTTTTACAGGGGGGCGGTCTGGGACGCTTTCTCTACAGCGAGAAGCGGGCCAAGCCCGTCTTTCAGGACAACTCTATTGATTTTAAGGATATTGTTCAGGCTGTTGATGAGGCAGGTAAACTTGAAGACAGTCTTGATGTTGCAACAATGGAACTGCAACACCTGCTGGCTTGCGGTAGTTCCGCTGGAGGGGCGCGACCAAAGGTGCTGACCCGCCAGGATGACCTGCTTTGGATCGCCAAACTGGCCAGCCGTAAAGATCCGCATCCCAACCTGCTGCCAGCTCTGGAACATGCGGGCATGACCCTCGCAGGTCTGGCCGGACTGCATATTCCGGCAATACAGCGGGTCGCTCTTGATAACCGGGATATGTTTCTGATTCAGCGTTTTGACGTTGCGGAAAAAGGCGGGCGCAACGCCTTGGTGAGCTTCCGCACCCTGCTGGGTTTAGACGACCATTATGCGGCCTCCTACAGTGATATGGCCGCTGTTTTGCGCACTCTGTCATTTCGTCCGGTCGAGGATGTGGAGCTACTTTTCCGCCAGATGCTGGTCAACGTCGTCCTGGTCAACAGCGACGATCATCTGCAAAATTTCGCTATGATCCATACTGAGGACGGCTGGTGCCTTTCTCCGGCCTATGATATTGTGCCCAACATCTATCAAACCAGCCAGATTGTCATGATCAACCATAAGCATCATGATGTTGAAGCCGCCGACCTGATTGCTGAAGGCAAACGGTTCGGCATCTCTGTCCAGAAATGCAAAGCATTATTGGAGGGTACAATACAGGCTTTGTCCTGCTGGCAGGATGTTTTTACCGACTGCGAAGTGCCGGAGGCTCATACCGGCAGGCTGCGTTGGGTGATTGCTCAACGGCTTCATGGTATAGGTGCTTTTATTTAATCCAGTTAGGATGGATCAACAGGGCGCACTGCCCGGTGTTTTCGGAAAAGGAATCACATCCCGGATATTCGCCATGCCGGTGACAAACTGCACCAGCCGCTCAAAACCGAGACCAAAGCCGGAATGGGGAACAGAGCCGTATCGCCGCAAATCCAAGTACCAGCTATATTCCTCCATATCAAGCCCAGCTTCCTCCATGCGGGCGGACAGTAAATCCAGTCGTTCTTCACGCTGACTACCGCCCACCAACTCGCCGATGCCCGGAACCAAAATATCCATGGCCGCAACCGTTCTGCCGTCATCATCAAGGCGCATATAAAACGGCTTAATGGTTTTAGGATAATTGGTGACAATCACCGGCCTGCCCGCCACCTCTTCACAGAGGAAGCGTTCATGTTCAGCCTGAAGATCCGTTCCCCATGCGATTGGAAATTCAAATTTTTTCTTGGCATTTTCCAATTCGCTGATTGCCTCGGTATAGGTCATCCGAGTAAAGGAATGCTGTTGCACGGTTTCCAACTTTTGCACTAAGCCCTTGCTGACAAAACGGTTGAACAGGTCAAGATCATCAGCGCAATTTTCCAGCACAGCACTGATCAAATTCCTAATCAGGGCCTCGGCGATTTCCATGTCACAGGCCAGATCACAAAAGGCCATTTCCGGTTCCAGCATCCAAAATTCGGCCAGATGACGGCTGGTGTTGGAATTTTCCGCCCGAAAGGTGGGACCGAAGGTGTAGACTCGGCCATGAGACAAGGCATAAATTTCCGCTTGCAGCTGACCGCTGACCGTCAACCCGGCCTTGCGTCCGAAAAAATCCTGGGCAAAGGAATCCTCTCCCCGTATTTCCTCACCTGACAGAGCGGTGACCGTGAACATCTCCCCTGCCCCCTCGCAATCCGAGGTGGTGATGATTGGGGTATGCACCTGAAAAAATCCCTGCTCACGGAAAAACCGGTGGATGGCGAAATTCAGTTCAGAGCGAATGCGGGTGACCGCGCCAAGGGCATTGGTGCGCGGGCGCAGATGACTGATTGAACGTAGGAACTCAAAGCTGTGTCGTTTTTTTTGCAAGGGATAGGTGGCGGGATCAGCCGGGCCGAGCACAACGACGCTCTCCGCCCGAACTTCCACGGCTTGGCCTTTTGCCGGTGACGCCACCAAGGTGCCGGTAATCTGGACAGCGGTACCGGTGCTGAGCGGCCTGACCTCGGTTGCGTAATTTTCCAGATCTGATTCGGCTATAACCTGTAATCCGGCTAAACAGGAGCCGTCCGTAACCTCAACAAAACAGAGATTGCCGGAATCTCGGCAGGTTCTTACCCAGCCTTGTACTTCGACCTTTTGCTCGGCTGCTTCGGTGTTCAGGAGTTCTTTTATGCTTGGTTTCATGACGTTTTGTTATGAATGATGATTCTGGCAGATTTGCGGTAAACAAAAAAAAGAAGAGGAGTTGTGCTGTTCGGTATAACTGAAGAACACGGTGTTCATTA
>CBDTVG010000366.1:0-2715 GCA_965363745.1 uncultured Candidatus Electrothrix sp.
CTAACAACTGTTCATTTTTTTAGCTCAGCAATTCATTTTGGCGAAGGTATTGTTTATCGCCTTATACTATAATTGCGAAAAAAAGTCGCAGGGAATATGAATTGCTCTGGTTGTCTGTTGCGCAATCAGTCCTTGTTCTTTTTCAGCAGGTCGTCGAACAAGGTGTTCAGGTTGAATTTCACGCCGAACAGTTCAGGATTCACTTCAACATACTTGGTCAGCCCATTCGCTACTCGGTTCATCATGCCACTCTTCTTTGCGGCAGGCATCATCTCCAGCATCCTCTCTCCCTCGCTTGCGCTTTCTGGATGCACTGCACTGAGCATCTCACGCACATTAATGCCTTTTTCGAGCCTTCGGAGATAAACCGTTCAATGCTCTGTTCAAGGTTATTGAGCAGGGTTTCGTAATCAACCGTGACAGAAGGGTCGTCCGGCATGGGAATCCGCTCACTCACTTTCAGTCCTTCAAAACCAGTATTGATTTCCCGAAAGGTGAGCCAAATTAGGGCGAGGAACACCTTGCGCTCTTTGCCTGTCACCATGATATGAATACGCCAGGCCTCGTTGCCAGCCCGCAGCGCAGCTTGTCCTTTATCTCGTGATGCCGCTTGACGATGAAGCGGGGCATTATGGAGGGCGGCAGGAAGTCGGCATAATGGAGAACAAAGCGGAGCGCATCCATCTCGTCAAATGCAAAGGACGGTTGCGGCACTCCCAGCAGCTGGGGAATAAGCACTTGTTCATCAGGCCGATAATAAAGCCGTAATCTCGCCGTTTGTAGCAATAGTCATCGCCCTCCCGCCATTGCAGAATGTCCTTGAGCGTATCTAGCCTAAGCAGGCCCTTGCTTCGAGCGATGGACTCGGCGTTGATGATCTTAGGAATGAGGATTTAATAATTATTCCATCTGTCTAACCGGGTAACAGAAGGTGACTGTGTCACCTGCACGAAATACGGTAGTTATTTAATTTCAGCTCCTTATAGACCGCCCCGGTCACCCATTTGGGATCAAGCACATGATTGTCGTCCAGTTCGAATTCGGTAAAGTGAATGACGATTTCTAGTGCTCTGTAAAGTTTAAAAAGCAGGACTGACTGTATTGCAACTGATTAATTTTCAGTTACAAATTGAGCACCCCTATTCTAAAACTTAGTCATGACGAAGCAGTAGTCTGTTCCGCTCGTGGATAGTTCGGAGATTATATTCAGACGAATGGGGGCCGATGAAGATCGGCCCCTTTTTCTGTGTCTCCAACGGCTCCATACGGGCGGAAGATACAACTCGGTTGATGTTTTGTGACCTTCTGACTTTCCGGGAATAAAAAACATTCTTTGCTATCGCTGCTGGCTGTTTCGTGGTGGTGTGCTTCTGGTCGGTGGGCAGGGGTTAACATAACATCTATTATGCGACTTTCGACCAACTGAATACATATATCTAATATCAACGTGAAAGCCAGTCGATCAGATGAAACTGCCGTGCGGTTGTTTTGTCTTTGCGCCAGATGCGCCAGACGGTGCGGCTGTGGCGAACAAGCAGGTCTTTCAGGCGAACAGGATAATACAGCAGGATACGTAGAGAATCGGGCGAGATGTCGTACAGGGCCGACATTGTTGCAGGAGACAGGAAGATCCTTTGCAGAAATAATCCGGCTGTTTTCGGAGCAGACTTCGATACGCGTACTTTGGCGACATAGGGATTTATAGAGACAGTTTTGTCAAGCCCGCTGAAGATAATTTCTTTTGCCGTTGCTACTGATTGCGGGGTGCAACTCTTCGGTCTGATCCTATCCAAAAAATCATCCGGCACATCCGCATCTAAAAGCGATTTCGCAAGATACAGGGTGAGATAGACGACGTTTTCCGCTCCCCATTCACGGGTGCGAAGCATTAATTTTTCCCATTCCATTTCATCTTGGTAATGTCGGACAATTTCTCGAATATCGCAGAATCCCCTCAGTCCATTTTTATACAGATGATGAACGGCTGTATGCAGGCATAGGTGCAGGATCAGGTCTTCAGGGGATAAAGTCAACACTTCTTCAATGTCAACAGTTGAGGCCGGGCTTGCTCTTTGCCACAGATCTTCTACGTCTATCATGAAAGAAGAGGTCGGAAGCTCAAGCGTCCAGTGCAGTTCAACCGGGGGAGAATCCTGTTTTGTCAGAGGAGTAATATGCTGGCATTTTGAGCATACCGTTGCAATATCTGTCGTTCTGGAGGAAGTGTAACCAAGTTCCAGCAAGGCCTTCTCGGCTTTCAGCAAGTCGGGGCTTCCTGACCAGAATATCAATATCGCCCATCGGCCGGAGGGCAATATTGCCGTACACGATTTGTGCAAGATGCGCTCCTTTGAGGAGGATAACCGGAATGTCAGCCTGTTGAAATGCCTTGAGGATTTTCGCGAGGTCGTTGTACAGACGGGTGTTGTTCCAAGCAGACTCAAGATAGGTTGTCCGCAAGATTTGGATGATGTCTGCGGGAACGTGCGCCTTGAGGTGCGGTGCGGTTGTCAGGTGATGATAGAGCAGAGGCGCAAGACTGTGTTTGTAAGCCTGCTGCGCAACAGCATTCCAGTCCGGTTCCGCAAGCTGGGCAAGCTCTGCGGGGCAGGGTTCGTCAGGATTGCCGCGCAGGAAGAAGAGCAACAGTTCGTTGGCAATGCTTATTTCTACTTTGTCACATTAGCCAGCAGCCCGTAAAAGGTCTTCTGCATG
>CBDTVG010000367.1:0-2714 GCA_965363745.1 uncultured Candidatus Electrothrix sp.
AATTATGGTTTATTCGTTAATGCTGTCAAAAAGTTTACGAAAGACAATTTTTCAAACTACCTTATTACGTCATTTGGCATACCTTCGGGAATTGCTGAGAGATCAGTAGCAAAATTATGCGAATTATTTACATTGAATTAGCTTCTTTTTCGTCTACCCGACGCAAGCCTTCCATGATCATCCCCATAAAGCCCCCCAAAACCGGGAATTCTTTTTCCTCTTCAGAGAGCCCTTTGGTATACGCAAACTGACCGTCCTGTTTTTCAAGTATATAGAATATAGCATTTTTCTTTTCATGTTCACCGCATTTACAATAAACTATTTCTCCTGCATTGAACAAAACAAGAGCCTTGCATTCATCAAAAACAAAATCAACCTTCCCGGTTTTACCTCCGGAATTGATTAATTGAAAAAGTTCCACCGAGTTGATATCCGAGAGTTCACCGTTCATGCCGGAAGTGATGTTTCCGGCCAGAAGAGTATTTTTCTGCACGCGCTCAACGAGAACCCGATAGAAGAAAACCTGCAAAACAGGATAGGTAGAAAGTATACGTTTAAAATCCATTGCTTTTAATGAGGCCAATTCTACCGGTGTCTTTGAATGCACCGAAGCAGAGGTCAATTCGCCGGAGAGAAGACTCATCTCGCCGAAAATATCTCCCGGCCCGAGTTCTGCAATCACGCCTTTATCTTCCCGCACCACAGTCACTTTTCCGGCTAAAACAACATAAAAATGAGAGCCCGCAGTGCCAGACTCACGAAGTATATTGTTGGCCGGAGATTTTTCCAGCTTCATCAATAGAGCCAGATCCTGCAGGTCGAAATCGTCAAGAGATTCAAAAAGATCCATGTCTCTGAGAAGGCTAAAGAATTTCCCTATAAGCTGATTTTTTGCACGTTTTTTCGATGCATCAAGAAGATTCATCTGTAAAGTTGAATGGGCGGTTTCCTTTTTGTATTCAAATCGAATCAACCCGGTACATCCACCGCACTCAAATTTAATTTGCCTCGCTCCCGGATGTGTAACACGGCGCTTGAGGAGATTGCTGTCGTTCATTGCCGTTAACAGTTCCTGCACCAGCCACACGCAAAGTTTCTTGTTCCGTCCTGCAGAGATTGTTGAATCACGTATGATAAATTCATCTCCTGCCTGATACAAAGTACAGGAATGTTCCTCTGTAACAACAAATACTACATTACGACGATACACGATTATACACCAAATTGGGTTTATTCAGGCAAAATTGCATTGTGATGGATTCTTTTATAATTGTTTGATTAAATAGATGCAACAGGAATAGTCCTCCAGAGGAGAACCTTCCTTTCCCACGCCCGTCTCGGTATTTCTCCTGATCTGCTGAAGTCAAGCGGCTTCAACTCATAGGGACACATTGCCGCACAAGACAGCGAGCATCAGTGTATTGTATAATACTTGCTGAATCGGGGATCTTTTGATATTCTAATTGCTATTACAAGCTCTTGGTTTTGATGTGATAACAAAAGTGATGCTGTAGCATAATAATATTTGGAGGCAGAACAGTGAGCTGCCCGAAAAATATTTCTCCGTGGACTCCCCTAGGAAAATCCTACTTTTTTGAATTTTACCTCTTAGAATATTAAAACAATGACACAACTACTTTTTGAAATAGGAACAGAAGAAATTCCTGCCGGTTATATACAACCTGCGCTTTCTTTTATGGAACGTGCTTCTCAGGCGAAATTTAAAGAACTCGGCTTGAGTTTTGGCAGAGTTCGTTCGGTGGGAACGCCCCGTCGTTTGACCCTGGCTGTAGATGGGCTTCAGGAACGCCAGGAGGATCGTCGGCAGGAATATATCGGGCCAGCTAAAAAAGCCGCTTTTGATGCGGACGGCAAGCCGACCAAAGCGGCCGTGGGCTTCGCTCGTTCCAAAGGGATGGCCGTGGAGGATCTGCGCATCGTTGAAACCCCGAAAGGTGAGTACCTGATGGCCGTGGAAGAGGTCAAGGGCAGGGCCACGGGGGAGTTGCTGCCTGATCTGCTGGATGAACTGCTGCGTTCCATTCCCTTTCCAAAGTCGATGCGCTGGGCTGACAGTGCAATGACGTTCGCCCGCCCGCTTCAGTGGCTGTTGGCCTTGTATGACGGCAAGGTTATTGATTTTACGGTTGAGCAGGTGCGTACCGGTGACACGACTCCGGGACACCGATTTATGAGTCCTGAGCCGGTATCGATTCGGGACTTCAGTCATTATCTTGAGCAGCTGGCGGCCAAATCAGTCATTGTTGATCTGGGCAAGCGGCGTGAACGAGTTATTCAAGAGGTAAAGAAGGCGGTTTTTGAGCGGGTGGGGAAGGGCGGTCAGCCTGTTTTGCACGAGGGGCTGATCGACACAGTGACCAACTTGGTTGAAATTCCCTTGGGCGTGTGCGGCAGTTTTGATGAAAAATTTCTCGCCCTGCCTGATGAGGCCTTGATCACCTCCATGCGTGAGCATCAGAAATATTTTCCAGTGGTGGATGCGGCTGGTGCTTTGCTCCCGTTTTTTGTGGCGGTGAACAATACAGATATTAAAGATCAAGCAATGGCTGTCAGCGGCCATGAGCGGGTTTTGCGGGCCAGACTTGAGGACGGTTTGTTTTTCTTCAACGAGGACAAGAAAAAACCGCTTGCTGATCGCATGGAGCAACTTTCCGGGATTATTTTTCAGCATCAGCTCGGCACCATGGCGGAAA
>CBDTVG010000368.1:0-2703 GCA_965363745.1 uncultured Candidatus Electrothrix sp.
GTACTCAAGGGCATTGAAGGCGAGATTGATTTTAGTAACCGCGCCACCACCATCAATAAAAAAGTACTCAAATCCATTGATCCCCGCCGTATTGTCACCGCAGCCCTTCGCTTGAAAAAGCAACTCTATGATCGCCCCTTAGATACGCAAGCCTTTGTTGACGGTCTGTACGAGACCTATGAAAAAATTAATCAACGAGAAGACGTAGCTCCGGGTCATCCAGTGGCGATTCAGCAGTTTTATCTGGAATATGTGATTTCCCTGCAAAGCAAAACATTTTTCACCAATATGGATAAAAGCAAGTTTCGGGGCTACAGCCTGGAGCAGTTCGGCGTCGACCTCTGGCGATATTTTGAAGCGGGTATCGGTGGTACTTCCGCTGGCCAGATGTTGCAGCTGCGGCCAGGGCGGAACAATTCCCTGTGGCTGATCGACAGCGATGGCGAGCGTCGAAAAATTACCGGTATTTCCTTTCAGGAGAGTGAGATATGAAGGGTATGGAAGAGCTGGATCAGTTGAAACCATTCCAGGCCCGCTCTATTATCGAGGAGTTACGCAAAGGCAGCGTTCCTGCTGATTATGTACCGTTTTTCACGGTGGGCCGCAAGAATTGGCTCACCTTTATCGAAGATGATTTGGCCAATTACATCGCTGAGGGCGGGGCCAAGGTACGCTTTCTCAGCGGCGATTACGGCGACGGCAAAACCCATTTCATGTCGATTATTCGCCACCTCGCCTTGCAAAACGATTTTGGGGTCTCCTTTGTGGTCTTGACCCGCGACACGCCGATTCATAAGTTTGAAGCGGTCTATCAAGCCATTACCCAACAGCTCCGTGGTCGTTTTGAGGGCCTCGGTATTCGCAATCTACTACGGCAATGGTTGGATAATTTGGCTGAAAAAGAGGAGCCCTCCCTTGCGCAACTGGCCGATATGGCAGAGACCCTGCGCAATCTACCGGGCATGAACATCAATTTTGCCAACGCACTCACCGCGCTGGCCCATAATCGCTTTGTGCCGTTACAAGAGGGAGAGCAGCAGGAAGAGCGGGACACCGGTCGGGAAATCATACTCCACTGGTTTGAAGGCGGCAAGACGACCAAGCGTGAGTTGAAACCATTTGGTATTTTTGAGGTGGTCAACAAGTCCAACAGCAAGCAGTTGCTCAATTCCCTGAACGTTTTTTTGCGGCATTGTGATCACAAGGGATTGATTTTATTGTTAGATGAACTGGAAACGGTCATTGGCCAGTCTGCTTCGGTGCGCAATGCGGCCTATGAAAATGTGCGTCTGCTGATCGATAACTCCGAGCAGGCTGAATATTTTCATATATTTTTCTCCATTATTCCCGACGTGCTGCTCTCGGAAAAGGGTTTTAAATCCTATGACGCCTTGTGGAGCAGGGTACGTACCATCGGCCAAAAGAAACAGCTCAACTACCGGGGTGTGTTAATTGATTTGCATCGCACCCCCTTGGCCTCCAAAGAACTGCTGGAGCTGGGTCGCTGTTTACGCCGTATTCACGAGATATCGTACCGCTGGAAAGCAGCAGATTCGGTGTCGGACAAGCTGTTAGAGGATGTTTGCAAAAATCAAGAAAAGATGGGATTGCTCAGTGAAGTGCGCTTGTTCATCAAACAGCTCATCAGCATTCTCGATATGGCCGAACAGGGCGAAGCACCGACTGAAAATCTTGATCTTGAAAAGCACATTGTCTCCAGCCAGCAGGAAATGGAGCAGGAGAAAGTGGAACAACTTCAGCCGAGCTGGGATAAGTAATGACCAAGGATATGCCATCTTTTTTCCATCTCTTGGAAGAGGCGAATAATTTTACGTTGAGACGGGCAATGGAACGGTTGCGGGAGGGTCTGTTCGATCCTTTTGGGGTGAGCCTGCTGACCGCCCGTGAGAGCCAATTGAACAAGGTGTTTGATCAAGGCGCACAAAGTTTGGCCAACAGTCAGGACACGCATCTCTGCGTGTGCGGCTCCTATGGCCAGGGAAAATCCCACAGCCTTAGCTATCTCCGGCAACGGGCGCTGGAGCAGGGTTTTGTGGTCAGCTCAATCAATCTTGATCCCAGGGAAGTGCCTATGCACGACTTTCGCCAGGTTTATCGTGCCTTGATGAGCCAGATCTCCTTTCCGGAGGGCGATGACTCGCTGGTGGAAGTTTGGGAGCGTTGGATCAAAGAGGAATATAAAAAACAGCTCAAAGGCAAAAAGGCTGATCCCCTGGCAATCATTCCCGAGTGTATGCCTCATGCCTTCAAAGCCGTGTTAACAGCCCTGGCCAGTGACGATATGGAGCTTTCCGAGCGGCAAAAAGGGTTGAAAAAGCATGCCGCTTTCAGGCCCCGTGAATTTCCCTGGATCTTGGCCAATGCTCTGAACGGTACTTCGCCGCCACTGGTTCGGCTCAGGCAGGCCCTGAGATATCGTGAGGTTTCCTTTTACAAGGAGCAATCCCTGGGGTGCAAGGGGTGGGAACCGTACGTGGATATGGTTCAAGCTCTGGGACTTATGTTCCAGCATATGGGCTACAAGGGTTGGGTATTGCTGTTTGACGAGGCGGAAGCCATTGCCCAAACCAGGGTTAATGTGCGCCGCAAAAGCTACGCCATTCTGCATCGCTTTTTTTGTCCGGCTGCGCCGTTAAGCGGCCTCTATCCGGTGTTCGCCTTTACCGATGATTTTTTCGCCAT
>CBDTVG010000369.1:0-2701 GCA_965363745.1 uncultured Candidatus Electrothrix sp.
CGCCCACATTATTTAATGAAATAGAGAGATCACGGAGGGATTCCGGGGTTTCTCCAACCTGTTCGATGATCCGCCGACTGATGGACATCATTTCAGCGGCAATGTCCGCAGTCTGCTTATATCTACCTATTTCCAGCAAGATCTTACATGCTCGACCTGCGACCTTGAGCGTCTCATGACTTCGAGACGTGCGCACCCGCTCCCATTCAGCAACAAGAGAACGGGCATAATCGGATAAGGGTAAAATATCGGTACGCTCTTCTGACCGAGAGGGAGACGGATCATATTCTTCTTGAAGCCAGTTTTCCGTCAACAGGGTAAAATTACGAATCGTCCATAAATCCGGGCTCATCTCCCGCACCATAACCCGTTCCTGTTCCGGCAAAATGAGAATCAAAGGACGATTGCGAGCATTGCGCAATTTTTCCCGCTGCTCATTAAGACGAACCAGAAAATCAATCCTAGCCCGTCGCCATTCCTTTGCGGATTCCCCGGTCAGGTCAAGCCAGCAGGGGGCGTTCAACGCCTGTTCATGAATGGGTGGGAACAACAGCGTGGGCAACAGAACCTGGATCAGGTCTTCAGGATTTTTCAGCAACGGCATATGCAGGCCGGTCACTCTGGCCCGATAGATAGCGGCCAGCCGTTCACGGAAGACGGCGACAACTAGGGGATGGCGGGTGAAAACAAAGCCGAGGGCGAAATGTTCGCACCATTCCAGATGCTGTTTGAGACGCAGCCAAGCCTGCTCGCCGTCTGGAGAAAGAGAGGCGGCCCTGTTCATCCTTCTTGATCCGTTGCATTGAAAAAGCCCCGCTTCTGTATCTCCTCAATCAAAACCGGATGAATATCATACCACGGTTCGCCGTTGAGATAGTTCATGATCAGGTTGGTGTCCAGATAACGAGCCAAGGAGGGAAGTTCCTCCACTGAACCGAGTTCCTCGCGGTTGGAGGTATGAATTTTCGCCAGCCAGCGGGCATCTTCGTCGGCCAAGGGTAGCATATCGTTTTTTAAATCCAGCACGGCCCGTTGAATAATTTCTTGATCCACCACCTTTTCCGGCCTGGAATCAAGCATGCAGGAGACTAGGCATTCCCGGATCAGCCGAAAAAAATCACGCAGGTCGCCCCCGGAAATATGGGCCAGCGAGGCGAGATCCTCCGGGCTGAAAATTTCTTGCCAATCAGGATATCGCTTGCTGATGACCTGTTTCATCACCCCGATGCCGTCCGCATCCTGTCCGTTATCTATTTTTCTTCGCACATGGATATTGGGCCATTGGGTGACCGGATGACCGCCGAGGTTGCGACCAAGATTCTGCGACAGGGCCAGTAGAAAGGGCGGCACCGTGTAGACGACATGGAGCTTAGGAAAGGCGAGGTTCGCCGCCTGACCAGAGAACAGTTCACGAACACTGGCGTAGACCTTTTCCGCATCTCCTCCCAGGCCCCGTAGCTGTTCCACCGAATCCACTAAAAAAACAATCTTCTTATCAGGATCATTGCTTTTCGTGCGAATCTCCCGGACAAGTTCATCAACAAACTTTTGCGCATCCTCGACCAATCTGGTCAGATGACCCCGTAACTGTTGCTGAACATGCTGCTTAAAATCCGGTTCTATTTTCAATTTCAGGCCCAGATCAACAGCACTCACACCTCCTTTCGCCTTCAGACCAAATTTTTCCACCTCCACCTCCGTGCAGAGAAAAGCGGTCAGCCGTTCCCAATATGAGCGGGTCAGCGGTTGTAGGCTCAGATCGTCGACCTCGCCGACAGCATGACTCAGAGCGGCCATCAGGGAGAGAATAAAATCAGACAGCTCCACCGGTTTGGTCATCAGCAGATAGTCCATCATGTTGACTAAAAAAACCGTGCAGTCGCTCTCTTCCAGTAATTGTTTCAAACGACGCAGCTCAGTGCTCTTGCCGTTGCCGCGAAAACCAGTGAGCAGACTGACGCTTTCCGAACTAGCAAGGTGTATCCGCTGCCATAACCTGCGAACAGGATCTTTTTCCGGGGTGGCTCCCAGGATATTGACGTAATAAGGGTGATCCGGTGTAAGCGGTCTTTCGCCTTTTCCTTCCAGCGTTTTATAAAAATTACGTAACGTGTCTGTCGGTTGCATGATTTGTTTTTTTGTTTATACAAGAGAAAAATTCATCAGTCTCCACTCAACTTCGCCTGAACCATTTTTCAATTTCCTGCCCGGAAAATGTTTTCAATACCGGCCTGCCGTGGGGACAATGGGAGAAAATCTCACTGTGCCCCATTTGTTGCAGGAGTTCAAGCATTTCTTCCGGGCGCAACTGATTTCCCGCTTTGATCGCGGCCTTGCAGGCCATAGAGGCCAGCAGCCTGTCAATACATTCCGGCACCACCCCGGACAGGCCGGATGCAGGCCGGTCGGCAAGTCCATTCAAAATATCAAGCAACACATCCACGGGAGACAACCTGCCGACTATGGCTGGGACAGCCTTGATCACCCAGGTGCTATCGCCAAAAAATTCAACAACAACTCCCAGCTCGACCACAGCTTCCGCTTCCTGTTCTAGGGTGTCAGCATGATTCGGCCCTAATTCAACCGTGACCGGAAACAGCAGGTTCTGGCTAGCGATTTCGCGCTGCTCATAGGCCTGCCGAAGTTGCTGATACAGGATGCGTTCATGCGCCGCATGTTGATCAATCACCACTAATTGGTC
>CBDTVG010000370.1:0-2698 GCA_965363745.1 uncultured Candidatus Electrothrix sp.
TTGCTCCTATGCCAATTAAAGCGTAACAAAATATCTTGGCAAAAAAAAAGGGGGGAGTGAATGCTTACACGTTACTGCATCAACTCAGCAGCACTTCGTTTTATATCGAAGGACAAGATGGCGGAAGCGGGATATGCTCAATACCTGAAATTGTTTAAGTAAAACACTTCGGAAAAGTAGAGCGGCGAAAATCCGCTTCTTTTCCCTTAAATCTACATCCGGTCAGCACGGCGGACAATATCACATAGCTCCAAGGCGATGGAGGAAATTTTCTTTTCTTCTTCACCCTCAACCATGACTCTGATAAGCGGTTCCGTACCTGATGGACGCACTAAGATGCGTCCTTTTTTTCCCAACCGTTCCTCCGCCTTCCGCAAAGCTTCCGGGAAGCCCTGAATCTGTTCCGGGGCAATCTTGCTCGACATGCGAACATTTTCAAGCACCTGAGGGTAGGAGGTCATGATCTCGGCTAGTTCTGACATGGGTTTTTTCTTTTTGATCATAATGGCGAGCAGTTGCAGAGCGGCGAGGATGCCGTCGCCCGTGGTGTTGTAATCGAGAAAAACCAGATGCCCTGATTGTTCGCCTCCGAAATTATAGCCTTTGGCCCGCATTTTTTCGACAACATAGCGATCACCCACATTGGCCCGGATCAGCTGACCGCCCATGTCGGCCATGGCCTTTTCCAGCCCCATATTGCTCATCACCGTGGCGACCAAGGTTTTTTTCTTTAACTTCCTTCGACTCATCAAATCCGCGGCGCAGATCGCCATAATATGGTCACCGTCAACAATAGCCCCGTTCTCATCACAGATGATAAGGCGATCACCGTCGCCGTCAAGGGCCAGGCCGATATCGGCGCCGAGCTGTTTTACCTTTTCCGCCATGACTTCAGGATGCAGGGCACCGCAATCCCGGTTGATATTTTTACCGTCCGGGGAAACGCCGATACAGGTCACTTTGGCCCCTAATTCCTCAAAGACATAAGGCGCAACCTTGTAGGTGGCTCCATGGGCGCAGTCAAGGACGATATGAAAATCATCCAAGGTGTATTTATCAGGAAAGGTATGTTTCAGAAAGACGATATAGCGTCCGCAGGCATCGTCAATCCGGGCGGCTCGGCCCACATTATCGGCAACCGGTCTGAGCGCAGCCATTTTTTGTGAAAAGATAAGGTCTTCGATGTTGAGCTCCATCTCATCAGGCAGTTTGAAGCCGTCTCTGGAAAAAATTTTGATGCCGTTGTCCTGAAACGGGTTATGCGAGGCGGAGATGACCACGCCCGCATCAGCCCGCATGGAGGTGGTGATAAAGGCGATTCCCGGCGTGGGCAGAGGGCCGAGCAACTGCACGTCCACGCCCATAGAGCAGATTCCAGCGGCCAAGGCGTTTTCAATCATGTAACCCGATATCCTAGTGTCTTTGCCGATGACTATATGGTGTCTCTTGCTGTTTTTTTTAACAATAAAAGCAATGGCCCTGCCGAGCTGCATGGCTATTTCCGTGGTCATGGGGTAGGTGTTCGCCACTCCGCGCACACCGTCTGTTCCAAAAAGTTGCCGCATAATTTTCTTTATAGATGGATAAATTTGACGTTGATAAGCCTGACGGAAAAGGTATCAAGAATGCTAACTCTTCTTTTTTTTATTTTTTTGTTTAATTTCTTCGATCCGATATATTTCCACCTCAAGCGGTTTATACGACATAATTTTTATAGGCTCGTGTCCCGGCACGGTGACACCTGTCACAGATACAGGCACTTTACGAGGCAGTTCCCCTTCAGTAGCATTGATAGAGGCTCTGAAGAGCATGGAAAGCACAGGAGTATTCGCGGTCAGCTTTTCCGGGATATGAGCAATCACCGAGATAGAGTCGGGTCTGATGTGGATTGATTGATCAGCTTCTTTGATATTGATAGGAATTTTCCGAATTTTCTTTTCAACAAATTTATCCGTGACCGTAATTTTGGCGATCACTGTTGTCTCTCCGATCAGATCCATAAAATCCGAGGTGAGGACGAGACGGACAGGGAGGGTAATGGAATGGTCAAGTCCTTTCAGATTAATAGTATAGGTGCTTAGACTCACTTGGCTGCTGATGATTTTTTCCGGGCCGGAGACTAAAATTTGATCAGGATTGAGTGTGATATTTTTCAGTATATATCCTGATGCAACTTCCCCTTCAAACTCTGCGGTGATGGAAATATGTTTTTCAACAAGTTGATCAATGGACAGGGTGATGCTTGCGGGTTGGGTTCTCAGAACGGAAATTCCGCTGGGAAGGGGAATGGTCAGGTTGTCGGTATTGAGCACAATGGTATCAGGTACGGCTTTGGAAAGATCAATAGGCAACGATGTGTTCCGGTTACGTAATTCCTGCATGATACTGCGCGGGCCTCGCAGGGTGACATCAATTTTTTTTTGGTACTGATTATAGATAACAAGATTTTTTGGCAGATTAAGCACTTCAATGGGAATGGTCAGATTCATATCCATTTGATCTGCGCCCACCACAAAAAGCCAAGCAAAAATGCCGAGGCAGAGCGAAAAAATCTTCAGCAACAGAATTTTATAGTTTATTTTGTATATTCTCTTAGTTATCCGGTTTGCCATGTGTGCAATATTTTGTAATAAGGTGACAGTCTTACCCGATCAGGGCGTTTTCTCTGCCTGCAATTTTTTTTTGCGCCGCCATTTTT
>CBDTVG010000371.1:0-2689 GCA_965363745.1 uncultured Candidatus Electrothrix sp.
CTTATCGAAGAAAAGAAACTCGCATGGGGATCAGTCAATAACCAACTTGCAGGAATATCCTGTTTTTATAAAAATGTGTTCAAATGGGATGAGACAAAATTCAAACTTCCCCCCAGACCAAGGATTAAGAAACTTCCGAGCATCCTGAGTGAAGAAGAAGTTATCCGCCTGTTTGATGCAGCCGCTAACCTGAAGCACAGAGTGTTTTTAAAAACCGTTTACAGCGCGGGATTACGGCTCAGCGAGGCGATTAGCCTGAGGCCGGAACACATTGAAAGCGACCCTTCCAGAATGATGATTCGGGTTGAGCAGGGGAAAGGAAGAAAAGACCGTTACACTGTACTTTCCCGAAGCCTTCTTCCGGAACTCAGAGAGTACTGGCGTAAATATCAGCCCGGCGAATGGCTCTTTCCCGGCAAGTACCGAAAAAATCATATAGGTTCAACAACGGGGTATCAGGCTTTTTGCAAAGCAAAAAAAAAGCCGGTATTACCCGAGGCCAAGGTATTCATTGCCTAAGGCATTCCTTTGCCACCCATCTGCTGTCTCATGGTACAGATATATATACTATCAAAAAACTTCTGGGACATTCCTCCATACAGACCACCATCATTTATCTCCATCTTGTAGAGCAACGCATCACCAAGCTTAAAAGCCCTCTGGATTATCTTTTCGAAGAAAAGGGGGGCAACGATGAAAAACAATAATCAAAAATTTGAAGTAGCTGATATATTCCGTCTTTACGGTGAACAATTCCGCCGAAACAATAAATTACCCAATGAAAAGCTCAAGGTAATGCGGCATATAGAGATTTGTCGAACTGCTGAACTCGGCGGCCATGTCGAGCAATGCAGTGATTGCGGATTTGAACGCATTTCGTATAACTCCTGCCGGGATCGGCATTGCCCCAAATGCCAGACACTGGCCAAAGAAAAGTGGCTCAACGATCGGAAAGCAGAACTGCTGCCCTGCGGATATTTTCACATGGTGTTCACCCTGCCGCACGATCTGAACCCGATTGTTTTGTGCAATAAAAGGATCGCTTTCGGTATTTTATTTACGGCTGTGAATCAGACCCTGCAGGCATTTGCCAAAGATCCACAATGGCATCTCGAAGGCCAGCTCGGATTTATCCTGGTTTTGCATACCTGGTCACAAACATTGATGGATCATTTTCATCTGCACTGCCTGATCCCGGGAGGCGCTCTTTCCTTTACCAAAGACAGATGGACACCCGCAAATGAGTCGTTTCTGTTCCGGATTGAATCCTTGGCCAAAGAATTTAAAAAACGATATCTTACCCTTTTAAAAAAGTCCTATGCAAAAAACGAACTGATCTTTCCCGGCAATACCAAGAAGTATGAATCCCGTAAGGGGTTTGATCTCCTGATTCAGTCCGCTTTTAAAGCCAAATGGATCGCATATGCCAAGCGTCCGTTTGCCGGACCGGAGCAGGTGCTTGAATATCTCGGTCGGTATACGCACCGTGTTGCCATATCAAACAATAGAATCCAATCTATTAATAATGGAAAAGTCACTTTTACCTACCGGGATCGGACAAATGATAATGAATTAAAAACAATGACTGTCACCGCCGGGGAGTTTATTCGTCGGTTTTTGCTTCATGTGCTCCCGGAAGGGTTTATGAAAATCCGTTATTTTGGATTTTTATCCAATAAAAATAAAGGGGAATCAATTCACCTCATCAGAAGATTGATTGATTCTGACACTGAGTGGCCGGAAACAGAGAAAGAAACCGTCATTGAAATGCTTTTTCGACTGACAGGAAAAGATATTACCTGCTGTCCTGAATGTAAAAAGGGGAAAATGAGAACCATTCAGAGACTGCCGGAAAATAACAATTCATCGTAAACAGGAATCCATAGCCCAACCATAAAAGCATGAATGAGAATCGCTCAATGAGCGATACAGGATAAGTATGTCCATATTCATATTGTTTAGGAGGAAAAATCAGAAATTAAAACGGATTCATGAATTTCTATGGAAAAACTCCCGCGAAAAAAGAACTATTCTCTTTGCCTGCATCTAAAGTTTACAGCTAACGATGTATTCCCACGTCAAAATCAATCCAGCACCAGATATACAATCCCCATAGAGTTATAAAGGCTGGTTCAGTTCAACATTTTATCTATCATTGCAATCAGTTAATCCCAAAAGAGGCTTTTGCTGGAGTGACTGCTTGTACGTAAATCAGTGGCATCGTGTTCGGCAACGATTGATAAAACGCTTATTATTGTATTCTTCAGTGTAGAGCTGAATTTTGATGGTGAGGACTGTTAACGCCGCGCTTGACCGTCTTTGGAAAGACGTGCGAAGCGCGGCTTTTCAAAGTACGTGTCTAATCGTCTTGATAATAAGTGACTCTCTCATCTTTAGCCGCGCTCATTACTCATTAATCCAATTGTCGAGAAGATTACCGCCAGTATCCACAGTATTGGCCCTAATGCCCCGGGCATGAACGGTACATACCCTGGAATTAGCACAAAGACTATGTAGCCGATGTCTCCTGCGCTAACGACAATAAGGTTTAGCCAGTAACCAAGACGGCTATTCTTCCAGTTTAGACTGACGCCAACCGCAATACCAAAGAGAGCAAAAAATAAGAGATTCCAAGCATCTTGATAGATTCGTCCTTGCACCATCCCTGGATCAAGAGTTTGGCCTAACA
>CBDTVG010000372.1:0-2679 GCA_965363745.1 uncultured Candidatus Electrothrix sp.
TGCCCATGAATCTCTATCAGATCCAAACTAAATTCAGAGACGAGATCAGACCCAGGTTCGGCTTAATGCGGGGACGTGAATTTATGATGAAGGATGCCTATTCCTTTGATGCCAGCGATGAGGCTGCGGGTGCGAGCTATCAAACCATGCATGCGGCGTATACCCGTATTTTTCAACGCTGTGGACTTGAGTTCAGGGCTGTGGAAGCGGACTCCGGCAGCATCGGTGGATCTTTTTCCCACGAATTCATGGTATTGGCTGACACGGGGGAAGACACCTTAGTGATCTGTCGGGAGTGCGCCTATGCGGCTAATGTTGAAAAAGCCAAGGTGGTTTTGCCCAAGGCTAACAAGAGTGACAAGTCTGATAAGTCTGACAAGACTGGTCAGCTGGCATCTGTATCCGCAACGGAACCTGCTGTTATCTTACAGGAATGTGTAAAGGTGACTACTCCAGGCATGAAAAAAGTGGATCGGGTGGCGAAGTTTCTTGAAGTCACGCCTAAGGAGGTCATCAAGACCATGATCTATCTTGCGGATGGAGAGCCAGTCGCCGTGTTGGTGCGGGGAGACAGGGAAGTGCAGTCTGTCAAACTCAAGAACCTGCTTGATGCGACCGATGTTGAACTGACTGACGACGATGCGGTTTGGCAAATGACCAAACTGCCTGTCGGCTATATCGGCCCGGTTGATATCCCGATCAAACTGGTTGCTGACCAAGAGGTCATGGCTATGACTGACGCAATTGCCGGGGCCAATGAAAAAGGGCATCATCTGACCGGTGTCAATCCAGACCGAGACTTCACCCCTCTTCAGGTTGGTGATCTCCGCCAGATCACGGAGCAAGATCACTGCCCGCTTTGCCAAGGGCCTCTGCGGCTTACTGAGGGCATTGAAGTCGGTCATATTTTCAAACTCGGCACCAAGTATTCCGAAGCCATGAATGCTGTCTTTCAGGATCAGGAAGGCAAAGATCGAAGCATGGTCATGGGCTGCTACGGCATCGGGGTCAGCCGGGTGCTGGCCGCCGCCATTGAACAGAATCATGATAAAAACGGTATTATCTTCCCCCTTCCTTTGGCACCGGTTCAGGTGATAATCCTCAACCTGGGGCTGAAGAGCGAGGAGACCACGGCGGCGGCGGAAAAACTGTATCAGAATCTCAGGGCGGCGGGACTGGAAGTACTGTTGGATGATCGGGATGAACGGCCCGGTTCAAAATTCAAAGATGCCGATCTTCTTGGAATTCCCTACCGGGTGACTGTGGGCAAAACCTGGGAAAAAGAAGGCAGGGTGGAGTTGCGCTTGCGACGAACCGGCGCAACGACTTCTCTTGCCTATGAACAAGCGGCTGCGGAGATAGCGGACATGGTCAAGGCGGAGTTGCTCTCGCTTGAAAAAACGGCTTCTTGAGGCTCTTGAAAATGAGGTGTTCCGCTTCCGCCTCCTGAACCCTCCTTTACTTTTTTAAAAAAAATGCCTGATCTCAACACTCTGATAGCCACAACCCGTGAGTATTTACACGGGATCGACCTGACTCCCCTTGAGGAGGCATATGCATTCGCCTGTGAACGGCACAAGGATCACCTGCACCGGTCAGGAGAGCTTTATACCAAACATCTGCTGAATGTCTCCAGCACAGTAGCCTCCATGCGGCTGGATCTGGATACAATTATTGCAAGTATGCTCCATGGCGTGCTCAAAGAGGAGGTGGCGGATCTTGCTGAGCTGGAAAAACGATTCGGCCCGGATGTGGCCAATATCGTCAACGGGACAACCAGGATAACCAATGTCCGGTATGACTCAAAAATGGCGTATCAAGCGGAAAATATCCGTAAGCTGTTTCTGGCTATGGGTTCGGACATACGGGTGTTGCTGGTCAAGCTTGCGGACCGGCTCCATGACATGCTCAGCCTTCGCCGTGCGGAGAAGGAGCAACAACGACAGCTGGCGCGGGAGACTATGGATCTATACGCACCGCTGGCCAGCCGTCTCGGCATTGATTGGTTAAAGCGGGAGCTTGAGGATCTGTCCTTTCAGTATCTCTTTTCGCTAGAATACAAAGAACTGATGGGACATTTGGTCAACACATTGGGAGAGCGGGAAAAATATGTGGATGAGGTTATCGGAATTCTTCGTGACAAGCTGAAGAACAACAAGGTGGTGCCCATCCGTGTTATAGGGCGGCCCAAGCATCTTTATTCTATTTATAAAAAACTGGTTGTGCAGAATATCCCTATTGAACAGGTGTATGATAAAGTGGCCTTTCGTATTATTGTCTATACGGTCAAGGAATGCTATGAGGCTTTGGGGACAATCCACGAAAACTGGATTCCCGTACCCGGCCGGATTAAAGATTTCATCGCCGCGCCCAAATCCAATAACTATCAGTCATTGCATACTACAGTATCAGGCCCCGGCGATCATTTTATCGAGATTCAAATCCGCACCGAGGAAATGGACAGGGTGGCCCAGGAAGGTGTCGCGGCCCACTGGGCCTATAAGGAAGGGCAGAAGATCAACAATAGCGATGCCCGCCTGTTCAAGGATCTCAAAAAATTGGTTCAGGGGATACAGGAGGTTGAAGATCCGGGTGAATTTCTTGATACCGTTCGGGGAGAGCTCTTTGACCCGGATATCTATGCCCTTACCCCAACCGGCGAGGTGCGGGAAATGCCTC
>CBDTVG010000373.1:0-2672 GCA_965363745.1 uncultured Candidatus Electrothrix sp.
GTTTTTTTTAGCGTTTTTATTTATGCGCTACAGGATAGCTGTTCAGCAACCATTCAGTCCAGCCTCCGGTGAGTGCGTAAACGTGGGTAAAGCCTTTTTCAGCGAGTTTGCGTGCTAAATGACCACTGGTGCCCAAGCCCTCGCAGGAGCAGTAAAGAACTAATGGTGTGTTTTTATGAAAATTCTCTGACCATATGTCAAATTTATCAGCGGGTAACCGGATCGCTCCGGGGATTTTATTCTTGCTGGCCTCCCAGTGCGAGTCAGCCCGTACATCCAAGATGGTGATTGTGTTGGACCCGAGTTTGGCTCTGAGTTGCTCCTTGCTCATGATTTGGAAATCAGCGGCAAGTACCGAAACCGCGCTGGCAAAAAGAAAAATGGCGACGACAAGCAGGATTTTTTTCATTTTATGTTCTCCTTTTTTTAAGAAAAATAAAGAATTAGAGATGTGATACTGATGCCGTGGCCGAAAAAGTAAATATAATGAACAACCTGTGCGTTCACCGGTCTTGGTCGTCAAAGCTCACATTGTTTGCTATTCAGAAGAGCTTGGCGGATTAATTTTTTCTGCCTCGTTCTCTGTATCAGGGGTTTTCTTTTCTTCTTTCGGGTACTGAGCGCGAATCCACTCTGTCCAGCCACCTTTAAGAACGTGAACATCTGTAAAATCTTTCTTTATAAGTTTGCGTGCCAAACTGGCACTGCTTCCTTCGTGGGATCAAGAACAGTAGAGAACCACCGCTTTCTCTTTGGAAAGCTTTTCCGACCATTCTTCGAATGCATTTTCGGCGGCTCGGATCGCTCCTAGTATTTTAAATTTGCTTTTATTCCAAGCGTGTTCTGATCGTCCATCCAAGATGACTATGTCTTCTATGTTGAGTCGTTTTTTGAGCTCTTCTTTGCTCATAAATTGAACATGATTAGTCGCGAAAGCTGAAAATGCGCTGGTAAAAAGAAATATAGAAAGCAGAAAAAAGATTTTTTTCATACTGTCTCCTCCTTGGGTTGTGTTGAAATGGATTGAAAGGTATATATTTTTTGCTCCATAAGATGGTGATTATAGTAGTGTACAATTTTTTACATTGTATGTATAGTTTTTTTTACAATATTGTTTTTAACAACTTTATAGCATTCAAGAAAAATAACAAATTTTGGGAGGTCAGTTTGTTCAGTCCCTAAATTTTCGATAAGATTGTTTGATATTTTTTCACATTTTCACATTTTTACAAAAGGTGGATAATTTTCATGATTACCCTGCTTGATTACGGTGCTGGCAATGTTCGTTCGGTGACCAACGCACTTGAGCGTCTCGGCGAAACCGTTGTAAAGGTCAGTTCAGCCGCTGATATTGACGGAGCGGAACGATTGGTTTTTCCCGGAGTGGGCAATTATGGAGCCATGATGCGGAGTTTGCGGGAGCAGGGGTTGATTGAGCCCTTGCTGCGTTATTTACATGATGATCGTCCCTTTTTCGGCATCTGTGTCGCTTTACAGGCCTTGTTTGATTCCAGTGAAGAAGCACCGGATGAACCGGGTTTGGGTATTCTTTCAGGTCGGGTTAAACGATTCACCACAGAACTCGCCGTTCCTCATATCGGTTGGAACGGTATAAAGATACAGCAGCCTTCCCGTCTTTTTCATGGTTTCAGCGGTGACGAAAAATTGTACTTTGTTCATTCTTATTATGTGGAATCCAATGATACTGAAGCTGTGCTGACCACGACGGATTATGGCTGTGAATTTGTCAGTTCCGTCCAGAAAGGCAATATCATCGCCACCCAGTTTCACCCGGAAAAGAGTGGCGAAGCCGGTTTGAAGCTGCTTGAAAATTTTCTCAATGCCAGTCGGGAAGCCGTGATTCCGCAAGCATGTCCTGAGCGGACAGAGCTGGCGGAAAGAATTATCGCCTGCCTAGATGTTCGTTCCAATGATCAGGGTGATCTCGTCGTGACCAAGGGTGATCAATATGATGTGCGGGAGGACGGCGATGTGCGTAATTTGGGGATGCCGGTCGAGCTTGCTCAGGATTATTACGAACAGGGCGCGGATGAAATAACTTTTTTAAATATAACGGCATTTCGTGACTTTCCGCTTGAGGATATGCCCATGCTTGAGGTGTTGCGGAAGACCTCCGAGAATGTGTTCGTCCCCTTGACCATCGGCGGGGGCATCCGAAATTTTACCGATTGCAACGGCAGGTTTTACTCGGCTCTTGAGGTCGCTTCGGAATATTTTCGTTCCGGGGCTGATAAGGTGTCCATCGGATCGGACGCTGTGTTGATTGCAGAAGAATTTGTTAAAACCGGCAAATGCACAGGGCTCAGTTCCATTGAACAGATTGCCCGGGTGTACGGCAATCAGGCTGTGGTGATTTCCGTGGATCCAAAGCGGGTATATGTGCGTTCACCCGATGAGGTCAGGCATTCGGTCATCGCGACCGCGTTCCCTGGGCCTAATGGTGAAAAATATTGTTGGTACCAGTGTACTGTCAAAGGAGGGCGTGAAGGGCGTGATTTTGACGCAGTCACTTTGGCGAGGGTTTGTGAACAGCTGGGTGCGGGTGAAATACTGCTGAACTGTATTGATAAAGACGGCACCAATTCAGGCTTTGATCTGGAGCTGATTAACGCTGTTAAAGAGGCGGTGACTATTCCGGTTATCGCCTCCAG
>CBDTVG010000374.1:0-2669 GCA_965363745.1 uncultured Candidatus Electrothrix sp.
AGGCCCGCTGGGTAAGGCTTTTTGAGCCGGGTACTTCCACAACTGCGTCAAGGGTGTCTACCTGAGTTATTTCAATCATTGTAATTTTCTTGCGGGAATGTGGGAATAATCAGGAGCCGTTAAATTTCGGCCCGTATACGCAACTCTTCTTCTAAAGCGGAACGCATAATATGCTGGGGTGGTCTACCGCCTGTCCATATCTCAAACTGGGCTATTCCCTGGTACAACAGCATGGAGAGCCCGTCAATGGTTTGGCAGCCCGCCGCTTTTGCCTCACGGAGCAACCGGGTTTCCAACGGAGCGTAAACAATGTCCATGACAACGGAAAACCCGGACAAGATAGAGGGTGACACCACAATGCCCTCATTGTCAGGCTCCATGCCTACTGAGGTGGTGTTGATAAGCACATCCGCTGAAATGCCAGCGACATCTTCCAAGGGAACAAAAGGGCAGTCGAGCCAGTCAGCAAGGGCCTGACCGGTTTTTGCTGTCCTGTTAGCAATAATAACCTCTGCACCCGCCTGAAGAAGACCGAACCCGACCGCTTTAGCGGAACCGCCTGCGCCGATAACCAGCACACGGCTTTTCTGCAAATTGACCTTTTCAGCAAGGGCTGTATTGGCTCCCAACCAGTCCGTATTATAACCGCAGACAATCACCCGGCCCTTATTTTCTTTGCCGCCATCCTTACGAAAAAGGAGGGTGTTGACTGCGCCGATCTTTTCCGCCACCGGGTCGATTTCATCAAGAAAAGGGATGACCGCCTCTTTGTGAGGTATCGTGACGCTGACACCTTTGAGTCCCAAGGCCCGCAGGCCGAGCATACCCTGCTCAATATCCGTCACCTCCAAGGGCACATAGGCACTGTTCATCTCTATCGCCGCGAAAGCGGCATTATGCATGGCCGGACTCAGGGAATGGCGAACCGGGTTGCCGATTATTCCATACAGCTCTGTTTTTCCATTAATAACCATAAAAAATCCTAAAAAAGAGCGAAATGCTCAGGTAGAAGCAAGGAGAGAGGTTAATTTATTTAATCGTTCCAACGACATCTGGCCAGAGGCGGTGGCCATCTCGTCTGTCAGGCAGGCATAGGTCATGTAGCCGCCAAGATAGAGGGTGGCGAGCCGACTGATCCGACCCGGTTCTCCCATACAAAAGCAACTCAGAGGGAAATTCGCAGCCTTGGCCCGCTCCTGAAGTTGGAGCACTCGTAACACATCCTCCGAGCTGTGGGCGGTGGTGACCATCTTACCGATATGGGCACCGCTGTCTATCATACGGGCAAGGACATCCTCCAGCTCCGCATTCGACGGGGTTGTTTCAAAATCATGCCAGGAAAGGATCATACGGGTCGTTTGCTGAGATGCCTGATCCCGCATGGCCGCAAGCAGTCGATTACGCAACGGCACATCAGCCCGCAGTTCAAAATCAACATAGGCGGCCTGTAGCTGTACCGCCTGCAAGAGCGGTTCAACTCGCTCTTCTTCCGAACCGTCAAAGGCTCCGCCTTCCCAGGTCGGTCGATTGGTGAAAAGCAGCGGTTTGCGCAGCAGGGAAGAACATTTTTCCACATCAGGGCTGGTCATGCTATCAAGGCGAACCTCAATGACATCAACCTTATTGAGCACTTGGCGGGCCTGATCATACACTGCCGCAACATCAAGCCCGGCCAACGCAACACAAATTTTTCCAATTCGCATCAATCTGTTCCTGTCTTCAGGGTTCCGATAATATCTGTTAGACGAACCTCTCCCTGCTCAATTAGGTAGGCTTCCAGCCCCTGAATAATGTTTTCAGCGGCGGACGGATCATAAAAATTCGCCGTCCCCACCTGAACAGCTGTGGCCCCGGCCAGTAAAAATTCCAGAGCGTCATCAGCGGTGGTGATGCCGCCGATACCGATCACCGGGATGGAAACCGCCTGTGCGACCTGCCAGACCATACGCAAGGCCACCGGTTTGATAGCAGGGCCGGACAGGCCACCGATGACATTGGCCAGCCTCGGTCTTCGGCTAATCGGATCTATGGCCATGCCGATCAGGGTGTTGATTAGGGAAACCGCATCCGCTCCGGCCTCGGCGACCGCTCTAGCCATGAGGGCGATATCGGTAACATTGGGCGAGAGCTTGACAAGTACGGGCAGAGCCGTGGCTTTGCGCACCGCCTCTGTCACCCGTGCCGCCATCTCCGGCACTGTGCCAAAGGCGACTCCGCCTTTTTTTACATTCGGACAGGAGATATTCACCTCCAAGGCTGCAATTCCTTGCACTTCGTCGAGCCTACGGGCGAGCTCGCTGTATTCCTCCACCGAGTCACCGAGGATATTCACCATTACCGGAGCGGCAAGGGTTCGCAGATAAGGCATTTTTTCCTCGACAAAGCGATCAACCCCGACATTTTCCAAGCCGATGGCATTAAGCATGCCGCAGGCCGTTTCAATAATCCTGGGCGGTGGATTGCCCGGCCTCGGTTCCAAAGAAATCCCTTTAACAATGATGCCGCCCAGTTGATCCAGTTGGACTAGATTGCTGAACTCTTGCGCATAGCCGAAGGTGCCCGAGGCGGTCATCACAGGATTGCGTAATTCAAGGGAACCTATCTGCACCCGCAGGTCAGGCGGGTTGTTATCAACAGCATTTTCTATAGAATTATTAGTGGATTCCATT
>CBDTVG010000375.1:0-2623 GCA_965363745.1 uncultured Candidatus Electrothrix sp.
GCAGGCAGACGGTGTTCCTTCTGGCAATGACGACAGAATCCGAAACAGTCCAAAATGTTTGGTTGGGCAACGGATATGGCGTTGTGTAAGGGATTCTCTTTTGTCATATTACGGCAACGGGTAATTCTCTCTTTTCCCTTTGTCTCTTTTACGGTATCATTCATCCAATTTGATGACAATATCACTGAACTCTTTTTCAGGCAAATTCTATTTCTTTTTCTTTTATCATGAATTATCCACGGCACAATCAACAAAACAACAAATTTTGGGCAATCTTGGCTAGCTGTTTTTTCGTTCTGATCACTTCGCTCCCTTCTCATACGCTTGCGGCTCGAAAAAGTTCAGAAGATATAGTCATAGACAAAACCATGGTCAGTTTTTCCAAAATACCCGGCCTGAGCAAGCGGAATCTGAAAGAAGGCAGAAAGATTTTTCAGAATATGAGTTATAATTCCCAACGAATAACCCGCCAAATCAGCCTACTGCCCGGAGCGAATTTCTCCATGTGCAAACAAATTTGGGAGGAACTGGAAAACGGGCGCACCTCGTATAGACATATCCTCGCCTTTGAAGAATGGGCAAAATTGCGGGGAGCGACTATGCCGCTGGCTGTCCATGCGTTCTCAGATATCAAAAATTTGAATCGTGACACCTTGAAGCCGTTTCGGGCCTTCCTTGCAATAAAAGAATTACGGGCTGATACAGCCTTACTGGTCATTCCCAAAATCAACAGCATGGAATCTGCCAACAACTTGGCGGCTCGCAAAATGTTCGCTGTTCAAGAAATAAATGTACAGGAGGCATTCGACAATCTAGACATATTAAGTACATATACCAGTAAACAGGCTTGGGCTTATGCGATATTTGTCGAAACAGAAGGGATGGGTGCGGAAACCGTCACAGATGCCTTGCCTCTTTTTAAGCAACTCCGGGATGAGGACGCTTGGAATATGCGGGCATTAATCAAACAAAAAAAAATGAGCCGGGAGGCTGCCTGGACATGGCTGGTTCGTTATTTTGCTCAACCTATGCTTGTTCAGGAAAAACAATTTTACCAATATGACGAACAGGAACGCACCAACCTGCTTGAGGCCTTTTATGGAGCAGGAGAAGAATTAATATGGAGGATCAACAGCCTGCATGCTGTTAGCGATGAGTACGGAACAGAAATTTCCAGTGCGGAGTTGCGCAAGATGTCCGGGGACGAATTGCAGGCCCTTTTTGACAAACTCTCCTATAAAACTAAGGTAAATTACGGCAGTCATTTTGTCGCAGCCTCTGAGGCGGACAAAAAAAGTCAGATGATTACTCTACTGCGAAAAGCTACCACCACTGACCGCACTCAGGTCTCTAAAGATCTGAGCACAGCGAATATCTATGCCCTACTCGCCCAGGGAAGTGAACTGTATGATTCCTCATTTCGCAATATTTTAGTACCAATTCTGAAAAACAGAATGCAACAGGCGCACCGAAATAACCTGCTCACCTTTCTTAAAAAGACAGACCCGGACAACCTGCTGGTCTCCAGCTTTATCGTCAGTTTAGCTCAGAAAGGCAAGCTGACCGCATTTTTCCCCAAGGACGGTGGGGAACAGAAGAAAATTCTGGAACTAGTGGCGCAGTCCGCTTTTAAAGATGAAGACTCGATCCTCCTTTTTTCAGCCACTTTTCGGCATCTGCTGCAAGTCTTGGAGCCTGGAGCTAGGCACTTTCTGATCAATAAAATGGTTCAGGCCGATAACGGTAAAGGCGGTTTCAGTAAATTAATCACCGTCATTCTCCAATATTATTTACAGGAATATCCAGATCTACTCAATACCGAGTCGCGACAGCTGATTAAAGAGACCATTGCCCGCAACGGAGCCGTGGATTTGAGCAAATATTTAGTAACTCCTTTCGCTCAATGGAAAAAAGATAAGCGTTTAGGTTCTATATCTGTTTTTCATCCAGACGATGACGGGCGCAAGTCCTTTATCTCCAACGCCCGATCCCTTGGTAGACACGGCTACAAAATCGAGCTTTCTGAACAGTATACTCCGTTACAGAATGCATCCATGCGCAAAATAAGCGAACGTGCTATAAAAAGAGCGCAGAAGCAATCCCGCGAGGATCTGGCGGCTCTTTTTGATGCCATGCTCGGCAATCCTTTTTCCGTAGCTTTTGTTAAGACGGTCAAAGATATCAACATTCGGCATTCCGTGTATGTCTATGCGAACGAGTTGGATCAACAGCAACTTATCCTACGATTTTTACAGAGTGATGACGAAATGTTGGCCCAGCGGGGACATTCCTACTGGCGGGCCGAACAGATCACTCATCCCCTGGAAAAACTGAAAGAGAGTAAGGCGATCTCTGATCAGGATTTGATCTCCAAACAGCGTTTCCTTAGTCTTGGTTCTTGCGGCGGTGTCAAGGCATATACTAAACTGAGCAGAATGTTTCTCGGTCATATTGACATCTTGGCCACCATCGGCACAGGTATGGCCATTATCAATGATCCGTACAATCGCAATTTTTTTGAAATAATCGCTGAAAACCCCTCCTCCATCACTTGGGAGAATATGGCAGATGAATCCTCTTTTATTTTTGCCAACGGTCGAGGACAGGACTACCTCCAGCCCGG
>CBDTVG010000376.1:0-2609 GCA_965363745.1 uncultured Candidatus Electrothrix sp.
ATTTCATTGTGTTGCGGCGATTTTTTCATGGACTTGAGCTTTTTCATGCCGATAACACCGACAGCGAGAATCAGCAGACAGAGAAGTATACGCAACAATATCGTTGGGCCGATTGTTTTCAGCTTCATAACTTTTTTCCTGTAAATTTTTTATTCTGCCGCCTAAGCACCTGTTCAACCCGCAGGAGGACTTCGCTCCATTTTTTTGCGGTTTCCGGGCCTAGTTCTTCCACCAGGCCGATAAAGGCGGTCAGCATCTGTTCTTCCATTTTTTCAATAAGCAAGTCGGCATCCGGGTGTAAGGCGATAATCACCTTGCGCCGATCCTTGGCGGAACGATTTCGGGTCAACATATTCCGTTCCACCAGTCGCTCCACCATCACGGAGACCGAAGGCGGTGATACCTTGAGTGCTTCGGCCAGACCGCTGAGGGTGAGTTCTTCCTGACCGCGCACCGCCATCAGCAGGTTCATCTGGGCCATGGATAAATCGCAGCAGTCGAAATTTCGCTCGTTGATATGTAGCTGATTCAGGCTGTTGTGCATATGATCCCGGATCATCTTGCCGACGGAAAATATGTACCTTGTCTGTTCTATAGTCTGTTGGTCTGCCAAAAAAAGCTCCTGTTGCATTAAAAAATTAATTATTAGGGTAGTTAATAATTAATTGAGCAAAGGGTTGTCAAGGGAAATTTTCGGCATTCAAGGGGGATAGGTAAATTCGGAGGGGGCCTACACAGTTTTCGTTGCGAAACAACACAACTATTTATTGTAACAGTAATATTTTATTCTGAATTTTACAGATGAGATTATGACATTGCATAAGAAAAATCGAGAACATCTGATCGGATCGTAATTTTTCATTCGTCAGATCTTCAAGAGCCTTTATCTTCACCTCGTTAATCTGGTCTATAATACTCAGCAGTTCTTCAGGAGATTCCGACTGCATTTGTTTCCGGTCAAGAACTATGGTTTCTTGCAGTAATTTATCCAATTCTTCTTTCATTACAATACCTTGATTTATATAATCTTTTTTTCTAAGTTCATTGAACCGCAACCAAAAAAAATAGGATATTGCAAGAAATGCGAAAAACAGCTCCTTCACACCTGCATAGGCTTCCATCTGAGTTGCCAATGCTTCTATTCTGCGTAACGGATTATAGTATTCTTGAGAAGTTGAATTCAACGGGAGATCCGACCAATTCTGCGCCTCTTTCAGAGGAATAAGATCCGGGAATTTCATTCGGATATCAGTTTCATATATTGCGTCAAGGATTTCATTGATACTATCTGAAGAGGTGTTTTCGCTATTCACGGCAAGAAGCGCAGTATAGGCAAAAGTCTGAATAGTTTTATTGGGAAGTGGCGATGGGCTACGGGCAAACATTGCTTTTGGGATCGTAAAATTGGTAGTATATGCCTCTGATTTCGCCAGAGCCTGTGCGTAAGGAAGCTCGAGCATCCTGATCGTTCCGGTTGTCCCCATTTTTTTTACAATAGAGCCATGCAGGCCCATAACGACAATCCCGGCATCGCAATCATTGCGTGCGGAATTAAAGAAGGCATGTACTTGCCTGGTGCTGAGTGCGTAAAATTTCAGCAAGGTATCAAAAGTTTCCGCTGTTCCTGACCGCTTCGGTCCGATGCAGACACGCTTGTACTTCAGATCATACACCGATGCAATATCCGATTCTTTTTTTGCCAGAATCACCACCGGCTCAAGGTACAACGGAGCAATGATGGATATCGTTTCAGTCGGAAAAACAATCGACTGGAGAAAGGCAAAATCCACCTCCCCATCTTGAAGCAGTTTAAGATTCTCAAGCGTCCCGGCAGTTTTTATGTTCTCTACCTTCCTGCCCTTTCTCTTGGACATCAGTTTTTCTTTCAGAGCCTCGCCAAACTTATAGTATTCTCCTCCTTTACAGCCGCTTGCTATCCTGATTGGATCGAGTGGCGAATTGCGAATGCAGAAGTAAATTCCGATCGCACCGGCCACGATAAATATAATAGCAAAACAGATAAGTGCTTTTTTCTTGTCCATTTATGAGATACCGTTTTATTTTGCCGAAAATCCGACATGTATTGAATCGGACGAATCAGGACAATTCATGCAACATTTTAAAAAAGCATCGTTTTTCCTCTTCATTGAAACGTTCATGAAGGCCGAAAGGATACTCGGTAACTGAGATGGCGGCGATATCCATGCACGCATACAACAGATCCTCCTTCAGGTTTTCGTTTATCTCCTTTTCAGAGGTGAAACATACCGGTTTGACTAATTCCCTTAAACTTTTTATGGATTCAGGGCTTGGTCGTTTATCAATGTACGGTTTAACAAATTTTTTTGCGTCCTGAAGCTCCAGTATCCTGCATCCAGCACGCTTGTTAATTTTATCAACATGTTGTTCAAGAAAATCTTCAAGTACATCGAGTTCTCCCTGTTGAGCCTGACCATCAGCCCATATCATTTCTATAAGCAGGATGAGACCAACCAAGTACACCTTTTCATCAGTAATACCAAATCGTTTCAATCTCTCCACAGCTTCCTTATAGGAAATTTCGTTGTGCTCTTGCATCAGACGTGCCTCCTTTTTTGGGTATGTTAATT
>CBDTVG010000377.1:0-2606 GCA_965363745.1 uncultured Candidatus Electrothrix sp.
CCATAGGCCTTCATAGAACGGATAATGACTCCTTTATGGAGCATGGATTCGTACAGGGCTGTGGCATCGCCCCGCACATCAATGAGAAAAAAATTGGTGCAGGAAGGGTAGGGAACACAGCCCAGATCCCGCACCTGTTCCGACAACCAAGCCAAGCCTTCTTTGGTGCCATTCATTGTTTTGTCATAATGGGCTTGGTCATCCAGAGCCGCCAATGCGCCTGCCTGAGCCGGTAGATTGATGTTAAAGGGCTGACGAACCCGGTGCAGCAGAGAGGCGATATCCGAATGCATGATACCGAAGCCGACCCGCAGACCTGCCAAGCCGAAGGCTTTGGAAAAGGTGCGCAGGGCCACCACGGCAGGGATGCCTTCCGGTTCCCGAATCAGGGTTTGGACATCAATCCTTTTTTCAGGCTCGACAAAATCAATATAGGCTTCATCAAGCACCACAATCAGGTTTTCCGGGAGCTTGGCCAAAAATTCAGCGAACTGCTCCCTGCCTGTCAGAGTGGCGCAAGGATTGTTTGGGTTATCAAGAAAGATCAAACGGGTTCGCTCACTCACCGCCGAAGCTATCGCTTCCAAATCATGATGCATGTCCCGCAGTTTGATGACGATATTTGTCCCGCCCCTCACCTGGACAAATTTTTGATACATGAGAAAGGAAGGATGGCTGGTGATTACCTCATCACCGGAACGGACAAAGGCCTTAATCAGAAATTCAATGATTTCATTGGAACCATTGCCGAGAACTATTTCTTCCGATGCCGCCCCTGTCCATTTCGCCAGCGCATTGGTGAGGTGGTAGCTTGAGCCGTCCGGGTAACGATGTAGGCTGTTCAGGGCTTCCTGGGCAGCAGCAACTGCCTTTGGGGAAGGCCCCCAAGGGTTTTCATTGGAGGCCAGCTTGATGGAATCGCTCACGCCGTATTCCCGTTCCAGCTCCTCAAGAGGTTTGCCGGGGGGGTAAGGGATAATATCGGCGATATTTTTTGGAATGTTCAGTTTCATGGGATATTATGAACGGTTACGTGTCCTGAAAAATTATACGAGAAAATCTATCTGGTTGTCACTCGGCTTCATTTCCGGGCTTGGAGTGATTTCTATGCGCGCCTGATGCCTGTTTTCCAACTCAATAAGCTCCCCGCGTTTTTTGTTGAGCAGATACTGGCCCACCTCAAGCGGCAATTTCGCTGCCACCCTGATCACTTTTTTACGGCTTACGCCGGTTTGGATGCGGCGCAGATAATACAACGCCAGCGTTTCCACAGACCGTACCACGCCGCGACCATCGCAGTATGCACAGACATGGTAGCTACCTTTTTCAATGGGAGCTCCCATCTTCTGGCGGGAAATCTGCATCAGGCCAAAGCGAGAAATTCGGCTGATATCCACTTTCGCCTTATCTCGTTTCATGGCGTTCTTGACCTGCCGTTCCACCTCTTTGATGTTGTTTTTACTGCGCATGTCAATAAAATCGACCACGATCAGCCCACCAAGATCCCGCAGCCGCAACTGGCGGGTCAGCTCCTCAGCGGCTTCCATATTGGCGAGAAAGATAGACTTTTCAAAATCACCTTTCTGAGAGGTTCGACCGGAGTTGACATCAATGGCCACTAACGCCTCTGTGGGATCAATAACGATTGATCCGCCCGAAGGAAGCTGCACTTGGGGTTGGTAAATTGACTCAATCTGCTCTTCAATATTGTTCTGGTTGAAGATCGGCTTGGCACCTCGATGCAGTCGCACCTGAACCTTCTGCTGCCTGGGAGGAAGCAGTTCTATGAACGTGGAGACCTGGTTGCATGATTCCTGGGTGTCAACAATAATTTCCTGAATGTCCGAAGCAAAATGATCCCGCAGGAAACGGACGACCGTGTCCTGATCCTCATAGACCAACGCTGGAGCTGAAGAAGTCTGGCCGCGCGTTTTTATTTCCTTCCACAAGCCTGAAAGATAGCGAAGATCCTGCTGCAGGGCGGTCTTGGTGATTTCAGCGCTTGCGGTGCGGACAATATAGCCGATTTCTTCGGGGACGTTCAAGCTGGACATTATTTCACGCAGCTGGCTTCGTCGTTGTTCTCCTGATATCTTGCGGGAAATGCCCGCGCTGTCACTACCGGGCATGAGCACTAGGCAACGTCCCGGTAGAGAAAGATAGGTCGTCATGTTGGCACCCTTGTTGCCGGTCACCTCTTTGACAACCTGCACCAAAACTTCCTGTCCCCGCTTGACGACATCTTCAATTTTCAGTTTTTTCCACTGCTGCTGCTGGATCAGCTTTTGGCTCTGTTCGTTGACATCTTCTTTATAATATTCAGGATGGATATCACTGAACGGAAGAAAACCGTTGCGACCGGTGCCTATTTCGACAAACGCGGCCTGAAGATTGGCTTCAATGGAGATGATACGCCCTTTGTAAATATTGTTCTTGGTTCGCTCACGAACAACCGTGTTGACATGGAATGATTCAAGACGACCGTTTTCCACCAGAGCAATGCGGCACTCCTCCGGTTCTTCGGCGTTGATCAATAATCTGGACCGAGTTTTTTTCTCGCCGCTTTCTTTTGGCTGCTGTTCCTGAGGTTCTTCCTGAGATTGAGT
>CBDTVG010000378.1:0-2601 GCA_965363745.1 uncultured Candidatus Electrothrix sp.
TATTTCGTAACAGAACATAGGGAATGGTTTTGGGAAAAGCACTGTGGGTACAACTCCGCAATTCACACCGGTCGCAACACCAAATGCTCCATAATATACTGCCGACGATCAGGCGTATTTTTCCCCATATAAAACTTGAGTACCTGACTCACCTCCGACAGGCTGTCCAGCCGCACAGGTAGAATCCGCATATCAGGGCCGATAAACTGCTTGAATTCCGGCGGTGAAATTTCCCCAAGCCCTTTAAAACGAGTGACCTCCACGGCAGAGGCACTCCCCCGACCTTTCAGCGCATTGATCGCCTCTTTCTTTTCCTCATTAGAATAACAGTAGATGGTCTTCTTCTTATTTCTGGCTCGAAAGATAGGGGTTTCAAGGATGTAAACATGACCGAG
This sequence comes from uncultured Candidatus Electrothrix sp., assembly GCA_965363745.1. Taxonomy (GTDB): domain Bacteria; phylum Desulfobacterota; class Desulfobulbia; order Desulfobulbales; family Desulfobulbaceae; genus Electrothrix. The sequence continues at coordinate 396 of CBDTVG010000378.1, forward strand.
CTTGATCAGCGGTTCAAAATAATGGAGAAAAAAAGTAAGCAACAGATTGCGGATATGCAACCCGTCCACATCCGCATCCGTGGCCAGGATAACCTTGTCAAAACGAAGATCAGCAATGGAATCCTCCACATTCAGTCCCCGCATCAAGGAATACATCTCATCGTTCTTGTACAAGAGATCAAGCCGCTGTCCGAACACGTTCATCGGCTTGCCCTTAAGGGAAAAAACAGCCTGGGTCATGGGATCGCGGGAAGAGACGATAGAACCCGCAGCGGACTGGCCCTCGGTGATAAAAACCATGTTTTCCTGGCCTTTTTTCGACGGCCTCTTGCGGGCGGGATGGTATTTGCAGTCTTTCAGCTGGGGAATCTTAAAGGCGATCTTCTTGGCCTTGGCTTTGGCCTCCTTGCGCACCGACTGCAATTCCTTACGGACACGCTCATTGCGCTGCACCTTGTCCATAAAGACCTCGGCGGTCTCTGGAAATTTGTACAAATGGGTGGCAACAGCATCCCGAACTGCGTTGACAATCCAGCTCTTTATGTCTGTATTGCCGAGCTTGTTCTTGGTCTGTGATTCAAAGACAGGCTCCTGAACCTTGACCGAAAGAATACCCATAATCCCGTCCCGGACATCCTTGCCCGTATATTTTTTGCCGGAAAACTCGTTGACCCCTTTGAGGATCCCTTCACGAAAAGCGGAGAGATGCGTGCCTCCCTCTGAAGTGTAGGTGCCGTTGACAAAAGAATAATAGGTTTCACTGTAATCGTCGGTATGGGCAAAGGCGAATTCTAAGGTCGTTGCCGAAGAGTAAGTGGCCGGATAAATATCCCTGCCGTCCAGCTCTTTCACCAACAGATCAGGCAGCCCGTTTTTAGAAAGATATTTTCTTGTGGTATACAGGCTGGATGCGGCACCAGCCTTGCCTGTATTTCCGGCCTCACCGGTATGAGCCGTCAAGCAAATCTGCAAACCGGCATTCAGATAGGCGTACCGCCACAGCCTCTGGTCCACATATTCAATATCAAAAGAAAAGTCAGGAAACGATGTTCTATCAGGCTGAAACGCTATCAAGGTGCCGTCTTTTTCGTCGCTCTCTCCTTCTTCTTCGCTACACAGGGTGCCGTGTTCAAAGGTCGCCTTTTTGAATTTTCCATGCCGAAAAGAAGATACGGTGAATTGCTGAGAAAGGGCGTTCACCGCCTTAGTTCCCACCCCGTTCAAGCCCACGGAAAACTGAAAGACATCGGTGTTGTATTTCGCCCCGGTATTAATCACGGAAACGCATTCCACCACCTTTCCCAAAGGGATTCCCCGTCCGTAATCCCGAATCCGGCATTCTCCCTGCGCTCCGATGGAAACATCAACCTGTTTGCCGTATCCCATGATGTACTCATCAACCGCATTATCGATAACTTCTTTGAGAAGGATATAAATGCCGTCATCAGGGTCAGAACCATTGCCGAGGCGTCCGATATACATACCGGGCCGCTTGCGAATATGTTCCAGAGAACTAAGGGTCTTAATTTTGGATTCGTCGTATTGATGCTCTGCCACGTTATTTTAACTGATTGATTTTTTTAGCTGTCGGAATGACAAAATCGGAAGAATAAAGACCAGCTTACTCATTGGAGAACAACAAGTCAAAAGATATGACCCGTATATTGAGGAAAAAATTTTTCTTCTTAAAACACCCTGCAAATTTTCGAGTAAAAAATACCCGATACGCTTCACGGGAAGGATAAGTTTTACCCAATCCATTCCCACTCCAGCGTTCTTATTTTAATGAGAAAGATTCTTATTCTCATCTTAGTATCGTTATAACAAATTGTTATGTAAAAAAATAAAAAATGGCACGAATATGGCAATAGTAAAGGCACGAGCGACAGAGGAACAACAGGGCAAAGAATAAAGCTCATTTACAATGGTTCGGTAAATAATTTTTATTATAGTAATAACAACATGTTAATCGAAAGAAGCAAAGGTGGTCAATTTTAACATGTTAACGTTGTAGAGCTGGCCAGAACAAAAAAAGTACCGAACCATTGATTTACTCTTCCCTTTTTATATATAAGGTTCAACGGTTCAACCCTATACTTCGGCAGGTTTACTCCTCCTTTTTTTTCCTGCCGGGGTATTCTTTAAATATATAAAGGGTGTTGAAACAATCAGCGTAACTTCTTGATTCTTCGCTGTTATTCGACAA
>CBDTVG010000379.1:0-2599 GCA_965363745.1 uncultured Candidatus Electrothrix sp.
TCTTGCGGGCCAGCTTACGACAGATCTTGCCCAGTTCCCGTTCCAAATTACGCACTCCGGCCTCTAGGGTGTAATTACTGATGATCATTTCTAAAGTATTGGCAGCCAGCTTAATCTGACTGGGCTTGATGCCGTTTTCCTTGATTTGTCTCGGTAACAGATATTTGGTGGCGATAGCGGTTTTTTCTTCCTGCGTATAACCGGCGAGCCTGATCACCTCCATCCTATCCATGAGAGGGCCGGGGATTGTGTCTGTTTGGTTGGCCGTGGTGATAAACATCACCTTGGACAGGTCAAAGGGCATGTTCATATAATGATCCGAAAAACTGTCATTCTGTTCAGGATCAAGCACTTCCAGCAGGGAGGAAGATGGATCGCCCCGGTAATCAGAGCCGATTTTGTCGATCTCATCCATCATGAAGACCGGGTTGTTGGTCTTCACATTTTTTAGGCCCTGAAGAATGCGGCCCGGCATCGCCCCGATATAGGTTCGGCGGTGTCCGCGAATTTCCGCTTCGTCCCGCATGCCGCCCAGAGATAACCGATAAAATTTACGGCCCATAGCTCTGGCGACCGCCTGACCCAACGAGGTTTTGCCCACACCGGGAGGCCCGGCGAAACAGAGGATCGGCCCCTTGGTGTCGCTGTTCAACTTGCGCACAGCGAGAAATTCAAGAATACGCTCTTTGATTTTTTCCAGCCCGTAATGATCCTCGTCAAGCACCATGGCCGCCTTTTTCAGATCCAGCAGGTCTTTGGAGGATTTTTTCCAAGGTAGATCAATTATCCATTCTATATACGTTCGGATAATGTTGGCCTCAGAGGCGTCGGGATGCATCATGTCCAGCCGTTTCAGCTCCCTAAGAGCCTCCTTCTTGGCGTATTTGGGCATTTTTTTCTTTTTGATCTTTTTGCCTAACTCTTCAATCTCTTCGGAATAGGCATCATCGTCCCCCAGTTCTTTTTTCAGGGCCTGCATCTGTTCCCGCAAAAAATATTCCCGTTGGGAGCGGGACATCTCCTCCTTGGCATCAGACTGGATTTTTGCCTGAACTGTGGCGACCTCCATTTCTTTGTTGAGCAACGTCGCCACTAGCCGTAATCGCTCTATTGGATGCGCAGTTTCTAAAATTTTCTGAGACTCAACCACCTTGAGGCGAAGATTGGAACCCACCAGATCGGCGAGCCTGCCCGGATCTTCAATGTTGTTGACGATGGCCATGAGATCAGCGGAGAGAATGCCTCGCAAGGACATGATCTTTTCGGTCTGCTCACGCACCAAACGCATCAGGGCCTCTACTTCCACCGTGACATTGTCAGTTTCGTCTTCTTCGAGCAGGTTAATTTTGACCCGAAAATGGGGTTTTTTCTGCTCATACGATGCTATTTTCGCTTTTGACAAAGCCTGAACAAGCACCTTCAGTCTGCCGTCCGGCAGTTTCAAGGTGCGCATAATCATGGAAACCATTCCCACTTTATACAAATCATCCGGTTCCGGGTCGTCACTGGTCGCATCCTTCTGGGTGACCAGCATCAGCATTTTGTCGCCCTCCATAGCTTCGTTCACTGCAGAAACAGAGCCTGGTCGCCCAACAAAAAGCGGCAAAATCATATAGTTAAAAACAACAACGTCCCGAACGGCCATCATGGGGAGTTCTTCAGGGATGTCCATGTCCTGAGTATTTTCCGCAAAATCGTCCATACTGGCGGATAACGAGTCATCAAATTCCACTTTTGTCCTCCTGATATCAGGTGCTTATTGATTTGTTGATGTTGTGGGGCCATTGTAAATCAATAGGCATCACTGTTGAATGCATGAATAGTTGAAAGAAATTAAACATAACCTTATAGTAAGTCAAGGGAGGCGTGACGCTCTATATGCGGAAAACCTAAAAAATGTCTTCCGCCGCTCGGTTTTTTCCACGGCCTGTTATGTGTTTGTTTGTTTTTTTCGTTATGTTGTTTAATGAAATTATACGGATGCGTTTTTGTGCGGATTCAGGACGATCAGGCCGCAGTCCGCAGATCGGCAAAAAAATATTTTCGGAAATTTTCAGATTTCCGTCGAATTGTTGCCTCATCCGCAACAAATCGACAATTCGACGGGAATCTTTTATTCAACTGGACCGATGAGGAAATCAATGCTTAAGGCCGCTTCTTTTTTTGATTTGAGTGAGTTTGATCACAGAATAATTTTTCAGGAAACCGATTATGTCTGGGAGGGTTTAGGAAATTTAAAAGCATATATGAGCAATGCGGATTACGCCCCGTTTTTCCATGAAGAACTGCGGGACGGCGTTCCTCTGAGCAGGCCGTTGCTTTGGTATAATAAACAATTACAGAGCGCGGAAGGATGTTCTATTCTTTGGGATGATGTTACAAAAGGGAAATTATCCGTCATGCGGGATGGCAAAGCATTGCCGGGAGCCTCTGTGCTCATGGCCGGGTCTGTTTTTATGGGGCAAAAAATTATGTTGGGCAAAGGCGTTCTTGTTGAATCCGGGGCCTTGATCAAGGAACCAGCGATTATCGGCGATAATACAGAAATACGCCAAGGTGCTTATTTGCGAGGTTATTGTTTAACTGGAAAACGGTGCGT
>CBDTVG010000380.1:0-2597 GCA_965363745.1 uncultured Candidatus Electrothrix sp.
GTTTTTTTTAGCATATTTTTCGCTTGAAAATAGGCAGCGATTCCAGCCAAACCAAGGATATATCCGATACCGCCGAGGATATCCCGAAAGGTCGGCTTTTTCTTGTCAATTTGGGCTGATACCAACATGTGCTTGATGGGGCCAAGTTTCTTGTCCATAGCCTCTTCCACGATCAGGCGGATAGCCTCTTGATCCGCCATGTTTCCTTCAACCTTGCCTGTCGATGTCTCAGAAGAGGCAGGCTCGCCTTGCCCGTCAGCCAGATAATCTTCAGTCTCAAGCAGCCATTCGCCCCGATGTCCATCGCTGGCATTGATAATGATGCGCAGATCTAAATGATTGCGCAACGCTTCCGGCGGGATGGGAAATCGGAACAGTCCTTGCTCATTGGTTCGACTTGTAAACAGGGTCTTCGCACTGACCGCATCCTGAACAATGATTTCTGAATTTTTGGGTTTTTTACCGCCGCTGAAGGAAGTCTCTCCGATTATTGATGATCCCTCAGTATAGGCGAAAATTCGTACCTTGTGAGCCAAAGATACAGGTGGTGAAAGGCAGAGTGCAAAAAATAACAGACTGAAAGGTAACAATATTTTTTTAATCATAGTTATATGCCAATATGTGCGATGGGATATGTACGTGAGGTGCAATCACATCATCATAATTGCAAAATTTCCGGTTTAATTCGGGCCAAAAAAGAGACGGTGAACATGGTTATAAAACCCTCAATGATCATCACGGGCAGATGGCTAGCGACAACCATTTGAGCAATGGACAGAAAACCGCTGTCTGAGAGAGCCAAAGCCGAAGCCGTAAGTATGCCGGAAAGAAAAACAGAAAAAAATCCTCCGGCAAATCCAGCCAAGGTTCTGCGTTCAGGCTGTTGTAACAAAGGTCGAAACAGGTAAAAGCAAAGTACAGCCGGAGCCGCCATAGTAAAGGTGTTGACCCCTAAAACCACGAGACCTCCGTATTGAAAAAAGATTGCCTGGAGCAGGAGAGCTGTAAGAATCGCCGGGAAACTGGCCCAGCCTAAAATCATTCCAAGAAGGCCGTTGAGAATTAAATGAACACTGCCCGGTCCCAGAGGAACATGGATGAGGGAAGCCACGAAGAAAGTGGATGACAAAATAGACACTTCCATAATCCGGTTATAGTCAATTTTTTGCAGACCGATTGCCGTTCCCGCCGCCGCTAAGACTCCACCGCCTATCAAGAGCTGTGCCGATAATACGCCTTCCGATATATGCATTTTCCTTCCTGTTACGCAACAAAGTGATACAAAAATAAAATTCGTATTATCAATTAAACATATCTATCCCGCCTTCGCAAGAGGCACGCCGCCTCATCTAAGAACGGTTATCGCCCGGAGCGGGAACCGGGGGACTTCAGCAAAAAGCACTCCCGTTGAATTGATCTGGGGATGAGCGATAACTTGTATTTCAATAATGATTATCAATAATAACAAATTAATATTAATTTTTCTGACTTGAAAAAAATATGCCGGAGTTATAAGTTAAGAGCTGCAGAATGCAGGGAAGGGAAAGCTGCTATGAAGTCATTGGTAATTCTTAATACAATTATTGGGCTCTGTTAACAACTATTAACATTAAGGTAACGTGTTGTAATGCAAACTAAAACAAGAAAATATTGCTTTGTCGTCATTATGATTTTATTGTCTTCACATCTGTTTTCTCCATTGGTGTTCTCTCAAGATTGCGGCACTAAAACGCAGAATGCGCTCGAAGAAGCGATATCTCGAAGTGAAGCTGCCACTAAAGAGAGGGCTTCGGCCAAAGAAAAACTTAGCGATGCACTATACGCGCAAGCTATAGCCAAATCGAACTCGGTTCCCGGAGCATTACAGGTATTAGACGGTTATGAATCCTGCATGGCGAATCCGAACCCATCGGCTAAAGAATGCTTCACTCTGATAAGCAATATAGGAGCTGCCGGCAAAGACACGGATAGGATTTTAAAAACTATAAAACGCGTAGTTTTAGCACGTAAAGCCGTTAAAACTCTAGAAGCTGCTGGAGAAGCATTGAGCACTGAAATTAATAAGTTAATGGCAGATTTAAAATTGTGCCGGAAATTCGGTGCAGGACTGTAACGGATGCCACCTAAAAGGGATTTGCATAATGATAGGTTCCAATCATCTGGAGATGATCAGGATAGACCTGAATGACGATTTCCTCATCCGTGAACTTGACCAAGGGAATCCAGCCGCCAGCAAAGGGAAGGAGTAGCAGACAGAGAAGAAGGACAAGTCCTGCTTGGAGCAGATCCTTTCTTGATGAGCATTTCAGCATGCTTCCGCGTATGGATTTCATCCGGCAGAGCCTGTATAAAAGGTGAAGACCGGATTTGTCCCTGCACCACCTCGATCCCTTGATACTTCTTATCTTTTCCGAGGCAAGGCGGCATAGTGCGTTTTGCCGGAACTTTTCCCGTACTATTCGGTATAATACAGAATTTATTATAGGCGAAGAAATACCAACTTTGCAAGGAGTACCTACCCTATGAAAAATGCCCTGTGATACATCCCACATTCCGCACGTTGACAGATAAAAAAATATTTTATAACCTGCTGCCTC
>CBDTVG010000381.1:0-2596 GCA_965363745.1 uncultured Candidatus Electrothrix sp.
TATGTAATTGATGACAATGATTTTAGCAAATACATAACGTGAGACGAGAAGGGCGGATCTGACAAGAGGTTCGCCCTTTTTTTGTAGCTATTTTTAAAAAAAATAGGAGATTTACTGTGACAACAACAAACAGAAAAATAACATCTTTGGTCGCAGCGGTCATAACGATAAGTTTTCTCTTTACAGCCGGGCAAGGATTTGCCAAGCCCAAACAGGAGAAGTATCCGCTTGGCGATATTGCCCTGCCCTCGGAAATTTATAACAAGCATATTAAATTTTCGACATTGGACAAGCTGGAGACCCTGCCCGCAAGTTACGACGCCCGGAATGAAGGTTTAGTGACTTCGGCTAAAAATCAGGGAGCCTGCGGCTCCTGCTGGGCGTTTGCCAGCGTTGGCGCCTTAGAATCTCATCTACTGAAAGCATATCAAGTCGGCCCGGAAAATCTGTCCGAACAGCAACAGGTTTCCTGTAATACAGCTATGTTCGGCTGTGACGGAGGCTCTTCAAACGCCATCCGGTACTGGGAGAACAAAGGCTCTGTGGATGAATCCTATTTTTCTTATACCGCTTCCGATCTGACCGCCTGTCAGGAAACAGCGGGTGCCCAGCTTGATTACAGGGTGACTGACTGGCATACTGTGGCTGCCGGTGATTACAAAAATTCCCTGTATACCTACGGGCCGAGCTACTGGCGCTACAATGTCCATGACGATTTTTACACCTACTGGAGCAACGGGCAACCCGGCGATGTATATGTCAACACTATCACCGATTATGTAGGCGGACATGCGATTTTATTAATCGGCTGGGACGACAGCAAAGGAGCCTATCTTTGCAAGAACAGCTGGGGCTCCGGTGGACCGAACGGTGACGGCACTTTCTGGATCGCCTACAGCGGTCATGCCAATGACCTCGGCTTCGCAATGACCAATTTCAGCCTGACCTCCACAGGCTGTTCCTCAAATACCGATTGTGACGACGGGGTCTACTGCAACGGGCAGGAAACCTGCGTCAACAGTTCCTGTCAGGCCGGGACACCGATCACCTGTGCTGATGACGGAATCTTCTGCAACGGTGCTGAGGTATGTAATGAAGCGACTCAGACTTGCGACAGTGCCGGTGATTCCTGCGGTATCAACACCATCTGCAACGAAGATGCCGGTCAATGCGACTCTTTGTGCGGTAACGGTATCTGTGATTCGGGCGAAAGCTGCTCCTCCTGTCCGACTGACTGCATCAGCGGCTCAAGCGGTGGAACCTGCGGTGCCTGCTTCAAGGGAAAATGTGACGGTATCTGCAACCCCAATAAAGAGGGAGCCGACTGCTCGGACTGTCGCTCAAGCTACTGTTGCGGTGACGGAGTTTGTGAGGGCGGAGAGGACTATTTGTATTGCGCGGTGGACTGCCCGGTGACTGTCTGTGGGGATGGTACCTGCGATCCGGGTGAAGATCGTTGCGGCTGTCCTGGAGATTGTGGCAGTGCCGGTGAGGAAATCTGCGACAACGGCATTGACGATGATTGCGACGGTGCCGTGGATTGCGAAGACAACGACTGCGCAACCATTTTTTCATGTCAATGTCTGGTCAAGAATACGCCCTGCCAGAGCGGCGACGATTGCTGTTCAGGTAGTTGCAAAAAAGGTATGTGTCGATAGTCGATAAGGCCAGACCGAACTCACGGCAACAAAAGCCCTTTTTTATGTACAGGAAAATTGCTTTTCAGGCCTGTTTGCAGTATATCCTCTGGACAGAAAAGCTGAAGTCAGCCGGGATGTATCTTCTTGGCCGCAGAAAAAAAATCTTTCTTTGCTACGAAACGCAGTAAAATAGTATTTTACAGATCACAGAATATCACCTATGAAAATTTCTCCCCTTAATATCGTCCTGGTAGAACCGGAAATACCTCCAAATACCGGCTCAATCGCCCGGCTCTGCGGAGCGACAAATTCGGTGTTGCATCTTGTCCATCCTCTCGGATTCAGCACAGACGACAAACACCTCAAGCGGGCGGGGCTTGATTATTGGCCGCATGTCAATATTCAACATTGGCAAAATTTTGATGAATTCCTTGATCAGCATGATGAAAGAAAATTCTTTTTCTTCACCACCAAGACCGACCGACCCTATTACCAGGCCAAGTTCAGCCCTGGAGACTGCCTGATCTTCGGCAAGGAGACCAAAGGATTGCCGGAAGAAACCCTCACCCTCTATCCTGACCGTTGCTATACCATCCCCATGGAAAGCCCACATATTCGTAGCCTTAATTTAGCCATGAGTGCCGGAATAGTGCTATATGAAGCTCTGCGGCAGCTGGGCCCCGATCCTATTGCATCTTAAAATCACAAAAATATTCGAAAGTATTACCTATCCGCACCGCACACCTTTTCAAGCCGCTCCAGCAGTCGCTCATGAATATTATCAAAACCGCCGTTGGAAAGAATGGCAATGACATCTTCAGATTGAGCCTGCTCGGTGAGCGCATCAAGAATGGCGGCGGTGTCAGGAAAATACTCCGCCTGGATACCCTGACCGCTCAATGCCGCAACCAATTGCCGAGATGAAAACTGTTCTTCCACAGCCACGTCAACAAGAG
>CBDTVG010000382.1:0-2566 GCA_965363745.1 uncultured Candidatus Electrothrix sp.
CATGCCTGGACGGATTCACAGAGAAAAAAGGGCTGCTTAGTGGCGAAGGTATTGTGACGGGGAAGGTATTTTCTAATCTTTGATCCACTTGCTCAATGTATCAATAATATTTTGAGCCTGTTTAGCGTTGGAAATATTGAATTTTGATTTGGGTAAATACTGGCCGTTGCGTTTCTGATAGCGGCGTATAGTATATTTTTCAGTCCCGTATTCTTCTTTTGTCCGATTATATTCCTGATAACGAAAAAGGATCGTTGCCCAGGCACCTTTAGTTAGGATCTCCTTATCAAGTTCTTTGACGATCTGAATTCCTTCTTCTTCGTAATTTATTGTTATCTCATCAACATCAGCGGCCATACTGTTCTCCTTGAATAGTGGTGTTTGTGAATTTTTCACATGTGTTTTTTATATCAGGTATTGAGTATTCCATCAAATTTAATTTTGTCCGATACCTTGTGCCGGAGTATTGGATAGAGGCCCCTATTTTAGGAGCCTATTAGCTGTCGGTAACAAATAATTTGAGCAAATTTCAGTGTTTTTTGTTTGTTCTTTGTTATTACGGAAAAATTGTTGTTCTTGTTCTGATTCAGCGTATTTTATGGCTATCTTTCGAAAGCGTTCATGCGCCTCCATAAAGACATCAATGAGATCAGGATCAAAATGTGTTCCGCTGTCACCATGCATGATGGCGACAGCTTTTTCGTGCCTGACCGCTTGTTTGTATGGGCGTTTTGAAGTAAGTGCATCATACACATCCGAAATAGCCATAATTCGACCGAAAAGAGGAATTTCCTCGCCAGATAGCCCTTGCGGGTACCCGCTACCGTCCCATTTTTCTTGATGGGTATATGCGATTTCCAAGGCTTTTTCCAGAAAATAATTTTTTCCCACTCGTTTTAAGGCGGTTTCAATAATTTGCTTACCGTAACTGGTATGTTTTTTTATTTCTTCAAATTCTTTTTCATTCAGGCGGCTCGGTTTGAGTAAAATGCTGTCGGGAATACCTATTTTGCCAACATCATGAAGTGGAGCGACTTTACAAATAACCTCCGTTTCTTCAGGGGTAAGAATTTTTTTATATTTTTTAGTTTGTTGCAATTCTTCTGCCATGATTTTGATATAGCCCTGTGTTCTTCGGATGTGTCCCCCAGTTTCCTGATCTCTCGCTTCTGTGAGCATTGTTATAGTTTCAAGCATCGCTTCCTGCATCAGGGCAATTTCCTTTTTTTTTCTGCGTTGTATACGATCGGAGCGATAAAATTTACACAAGTAAATCAGGAAGAAATTTAGCATAAGAGATAATACCGGATAAAGTGGCGATATGAAAATACCGCTGGATGCAAAAAGCGCCTTAGCACCTTCGAAAAATCCGGCGATGCTTAGGATAAATGTAAGCAGCCCTGTTTTCGCTCCGAATTTAAAAAAAAGAAATGCAACTGCCCAGCCGCTGATAAGAATGATACTGATTTCCATCCCCTTGAGCCAATGAGGATGCGGAAGAAAATTTTTATTCAGGATATTGTCTACAATATTGGCGTGCAATTCTACACCGGGAAAAACGGAATCAAAAGGAATATGATGCGTATCTTTAAGTCCGGCTGCGGAAGTCCCTAAAAAAATTATTTTATGGTGAAATTTTCCTGCCGGGACGCGACCGTTCAGGACATCTGCGGCTGAGATGTACTCAAAAGTTCGGGCTGGTCCTCTAAAATTGACGGCAAAAAAACCATTCGTGTCCAACGGGATGAAAATATCGTCCAGCATGATGCCTTCCACGCCGAATTTGGAAATTTTAAGAAGTTGTGTTTCAGGCTTTAAAGCGGTGATCAGGGTGGCAAGGGAGAGATTTGGATATATGACTCCTCGGTAATTGATCAGCAGGGGAGCTCTGCGTAAAATTCCGTCAATATCAGGGCGTATATTTAAAAAACCGTTCATCTTTACCGCATTAACAAAAATCGGCAGATTGCAAATAACTTCATTCGCTGTGATCAGCGACAGATTATCAATCGAGGCATCCTGAGCAAACAGGGTCGTTATATTCAAAGGATGAGGAATGTGGCAATGAGTTGATTTTTCTTCAGCAAAGGTGAAATACATGCTTGAGACAAACTGTCCCTCTTTGAGAACTCCGGCCAAAAAAACATCATTATCCAACACGTTTTCCGGGAGTTCTGGGACGTTGATCCTAATGCCGAACTGAGTTGCTATATCGTCATAGATATTTTTTAGCGAAGTCCTGTCGGGTTCGGAAAACATAATGTCCAGCCCCACGGCAAGCGGCGTATCCCGGTTGATTTTTTTCAGAAGATCAGCGACTCTGAACCTAGGCCATGGCCATTGCCCATATTCTCTAAGAGATTTTTCATCAATATCAACAATAAGGAGCGTCCCCGATGGGGTCGGAGAATGGGATGACCATAAATAATAATCATAAATTTTCAGACTGAAACTAGAAAGGACCGGCAGGGAGAAGACACAAAAAACACTAATAATGGAGGTTGGGAGTAATCCGGTCAGGAGCAGAAGTAAAGACAGCGCATGTTTTTTGATCATAGGTTGAGCC
>CBDTVG010000383.1:0-2565 GCA_965363745.1 uncultured Candidatus Electrothrix sp.
AATTGCGGCCTTGAACAGCACAGCTCTGGCCTTTTTCGAGGTCGGAGTGCTCTTGGATCGGACATGGCTGAACAACAGATGGCTCCGGGGTATCCTGCTCTTCGCCTCCCTGGTTCCCCTGTCCGTCCCGACCATCCACCTGATGCTTGCATTCAACAGCACCGAAGGTCTGACCCTGCTTACTGCCTGTGCTTGGGCTACCGCCGCTGTCGGCGGATATGCCTGCTACCGCTTCAGGCTTCCCGACATGCCCGCTCTTGCCCTTATTTTCATGAACGCCTGTGTCATTCTCCTGACCCTAATAGGAAATCTTCTCTTTGAGAGAATAGACCCTGAGCCAGCTTGCGGCTTCCTCTTTTTCGCCCTGATTATCCTGGCCGTGGTGAGCGGAGCGGCCTTTCTTTTACGCCGGACTGCGGCAATAATGGCACAGGAAAACAAGGAGGTGGCAAGATGAACAAAGAGATTCCCACCATCGGAGAACTGCTGGAACACCCGAACCTCCGAGGACTGGTGAGCCCGGAAGAGGTGGAAAAAATCGCGGAGAGTCTGAGCAAGGCCGAGGAAGCTACGGGCGAGCCCATATACATCCGCCTTCTTTCAGGTATCGGGGCTTGGTTCGCCGCTGCTTTCCTCCTGCCTTTTTTCTGGATATCCGGTATTATCAACAGCGAAGCCGGAGCGATTATTTGCGGTGCCTTCCTGTTGGCCACCGCAGGCATAATTGCCCGATCAAACAGAGGCACCTTCCTGGGGCAGCTCTCCCTTGCCTTAGCCTTTGCAGGCAATATTCTGGCTGTCGTCGGGGCGGCAGAAGCCTTTCCTCTGGATATTTTAAGCTCGATTTTGCTTATGCATGCCGGTGTCTGCGCCGTGATGTACAAGCTTTATCCGAGCAGTATCTACCGTTTCCTATCCCCGATAGTGTTGGTCGTCATCGCAACCCTCTGGATTATCGAGCGGGAGGTCTTTGTTCTCATCCATGCCTTGATCGCCGCCGAGATGTTGCTTGCAGGCTTTCTGCTTCTCTGGCGAAAATGTCCTCCTCTGCTCATACCGTTGGCCTATGCAACCGCCGCCATGCTGCCCGCAACCCTGCTCTTTATGAATTTTACCCAGATGCATCTCTGGCGGACGGATTTCAATGAACCGCTCTGGCCGTCAAGCCTGCTGCTTTCTGGCGGCCTGATTTACCTCTTTCAGCACTTAGCAGGAAGCAAACGACTCGCCGAACCTTGGATGATCCTGGCCCTTGCCGCCACAGTCCTGCTCGACATTTTCACCACTCCGGGCATCTTGGTCGCCATCGCCCTGCTGATTTTAGGGTATGCCTTCGGCGACCGCATCCTGGCCTCGCTTGCGTATCTTTTCCTGCCCTGTTTCCTAATTGTTTTCTATTATGCCCTGCATATTGATCTTGCCTATAAATCCTATGTCGTTGCCGGAAGCGGACTGCTCCTTCTTGTGGTGCGTCAAATTTTAAAATATGTGCAACCAAAGGAGGTGCGAGGATGAAAAAATTCGTTCTTTGGGGCGCGGCCCTGCTGATCATTGCGGCAATCAACTTCATGATTATAGAAAAAGAACGCACCTTGGCCGACGGTCGCACCATGCTCCTGCGCCTTGTGCCGCGTGATCCCCGTTCACTCATGCAGGGGGATTATATGGTACTGCGTTACGCCTTTGCCCGTGAGATTCCCGAAACACAGCTAGAGCAAGACAAAGGCTGCATTGTTGTCTCTTTGGATGAACATGATGTTGCCGAATTCGTCAGAATCCACCGGGAAGAAGAACTCGGTTCGGACGAACATCTCTTGTTTTATCGTAATCGGGGCGGTCTCCGTTTAGGGGCGGAGTCCTTCTTTTTTCAGGAAGGGGATGGCGATTTGTACGCAGAGGCCCGATACGGTGAACTGAAGGTGGATAAATCTGGTACAAGTGTGCTGGTTGGACTGCGTGGCAAGAATTTTTTTCGGTTGGGCGGGCGAACAGAGTAGGAGGGAATGTCAGCTATCTATTGATTTACAACCTGATTTTATCCGCATCTATCCCCTCTTGGTTGTGCGAAACAGCGAGTTGGCAGAGCAATACAAGCGGGGAGAATATACGCCGTTCAGCCTGGATGAAACGGCGTTTTGATCAGGCCGGTATCCGGGTGGTTCGCATGGGCTTGCAGGCTGGCCCTTGGCATCCGGCCTTTGGTGAGCTGCTAGCGAAGGTGTCCTCCTCTGAGGAGACGATTCATTTGAGCATCAATGAACGGGATCAGTCGGTCTTTCGTGGGATGAAATCCGCCAATGTCAAGCGGCTGCAACAGCTTGGGCTTTGGCAACGCATTGTTCTGAGTACAGACCCTACCTTGCGGCGTGGTACGGTTATGATATTGTCCTGACTCTTATTTATTAATGGTATTCCTTCTCCCTCTTGAGCGTTTTCCCGTCTTTGGGGGATAGCAATGATGAGTGTCGCTACCTTATAAACACCTCACTTTTCAGCCCGTACTTTCTCATAAGCTTGTGCAGCTGCCGGAAAAAATAAATCTGTCCCCTTTTCACTCGGTACGAA
>CBDTVG010000384.1:0-2558 GCA_965363745.1 uncultured Candidatus Electrothrix sp.
GCAGGAGAAAAAGGCATTCCCAGAGCGAGAGCATCAGGCTGGAGATAACCACCGCTGGCATGATGGCGATAAATTTCCCCATGACTCCGCCTACAAAGGCGAGCGGGATAAAGGCCACCACCGAAGTGGCCACCGCCGCTATCACCGGCATGCTGACTTCAAGCACCCCGTCCACAGCTGCGGCCAAAGGCGCTTTACCTTGTTTGCGCTGGACATAGATGGATTCGCCGACCACTATGGCATCATCCACCACAATACCCAGCACCATGATAAAGCCGAATAGGGATACCATGTTCAAGGTTTCTCCCATGTACCAGAGGATGAACAGAGCGCCTGCCAGGGATATGGGAATGCCCATGCCGCCCCAGAAGGAGAGGCGTAGATCAAGGAAGAGCCAGAGGAGAAAGAACACTAAAGCCAGCCCTATCATGCCGTTTCTGGTCAGTAGGTCGATTCTGGCCCGCAGGGCCTTGGTGTTATCGTAAAATTCTGAGAGATGCACTCCGGGGGGCAACTGGGGTTGCCTACCCTCCACATATTTTTCCACGGTGTCTGAAATGAGAATAGCATCTTCTTCCGTCGTCTTGAATACCATGACAAAGGCGGCGGGCAGGCCACCGAGCTCAGAACTGATGGGGTCTTCGGTGAACCCGTCTCGGATGGTCGCCAGCCTGCCCAGGGTGACCTGCTCACCGGAGCTGTCCGCCAGCACAACGATCCCGGCAAGATCCTCTCCCGTGTATTTACGGCCCACGGTTCGAATCCGAATTTCCTCGTCCAGGGTACGGAGGGTGCCGCCGTGTAGGTTGATGCTGGAGCTGCGCACGGCCTCGGAGACCTGATCAAAGCTGATGCCGTAGCGGCGCAGCTGTTCTTCCGAAACCTCCACTGAAATTTCATAATCCCGTGTTCCGAAAAGCTCGACTTGGGAGACGCTGTCCAAACCTCGTATTTCGTCCCTGACTTGTTCGGCAAGGGTCTTGAGCTGTTTTTCCGACATATCACCGGACAGGGCCAGCAGGACAACGGAATTGCGCATGGTTATTTCGGTGACCACGGGCTGTTCCGCATCTTTAGGAAAGGTGGCAATGGAATCTATTTTGGATTTGATATCATCCAGCACCTCGCTGATGTCACTGCCTTCCCGCACGTCGACCACTGCGCTACCCACATTTTCCGCCGCTGTGGTAGTGTACTGCTTGATGCCCTCAATGCCTTCCAACGCATCCTCGATTTTGAGGACAATGCCTTCCTCCACTTCTTCTGGATCAGCACCGGGATAGGCCACCTGGATGGAAATCTTGTCGATTGAAAATTCAGGAAAACTTTCCCGCCGCATGGAGCTGAGGGCCAGGGCACCACCCACAAAGATCATGATCAGGACGATATTGGCAAAAACAGTATTGGCGGCAAAAGCCGCAAGGATTTTTCTCATTGTTCTGACTCGCTATTATCCGCTACACTCGGCTCGTTGATCTTGACCCGAGCATTTTCCGGCGGGTTCTCCAGCCGGGTGATGATCACCTGCTCGCCTGCCTGCAATCCGTCAGTGATAAGTGCCTTGCCGTCCTGGATTCTGGCGACCTTGACCTGGCGGGTGTGCAGTCGGTTTTCCTCGACAACATAGACGGTCTGCTCAAAGCTCACCGCTGATTGGGGCAGGGCGAAAACCTTGTCCAGAGAACGTCCCGCAATATCAACCCGGCAGAACATGCCCTGAACCAGGGGAAAATCGGACTTGCTGTTCGCCCGCACCCGTATCGCCGCCACCAGACTTCTGGTGCGGGGATCAAAACGGACGACCCTGTCCAACCTGCCCTTGACTTGAACTGTTTTATTTTCTGTCCAAGTGATTGTGCAGGCTGTCTTTTCCGGCTGACCAAACCAGGAACCGCCCTGCTGATTTGTCTGAAAGCGGAGCCAGCCCGCACTGTCGCGACTGTCCAGCGACACTAACATTTCAAGGTCGCTGTCGTCGGTCAGAGTGAGCAAATTTTTTCCCGGAGTCACATATTCATCCGCATCCGCATGTAACTCGCTTATTCGACCGGTAAAGGGAGCCCGGATGACGCAACGGGAAAGACGCAATTTCGCCAGCGCAATGGACTGCTTCACCGGGATGATCTGGCTGCTGATAGCGTTCACTGACCTTTCTCCCTGCTCCACACTGGATTGGGTGCCGATATTTTTCTTCTTATACAGACCGTTGAGCCGGTTGTACTCTTTCCGGGCAAGCTCAAGATCTCTGGACAGGCTTTTCAGGCGGGCCTGCCCTGTTTTCAGTTCAAGTCGGTAATCCTGCTCATTAATCCTGTACAGGGTTTCTCCTTTTTTGATCACCGCTCCCACCTGAAGATCTTTATGCGCCGAGATTATTCGGCCTGAAACCTCGGCGGGCAAAGTGACAACCGTGCGGGAGACGATTTCGCCGTAGCCGGAAATGACCACAGGAACCTTTTCCGCCTGCGTCCGCATCACCTGCACGGATAGGACACGTTCCTTGATTTCATTGTGTTGCGGCGATTTTTTCATGGACTTGAGCTTTTTCATGCCGATAA
>CBDTVG010000385.1:0-2538 GCA_965363745.1 uncultured Candidatus Electrothrix sp.
ATCAGCTTCTGCCGCCGAAAATGCAAGTTTTGACAATGTGGTGTGATCGGGCATTTTTTCCTCAACTTAAATGGTGTCTTCCCGTTTGTCTGTTTCTCTGAACCAATTTTCAGACCGTTGCCAGCTCCTCGTCAGCCAGTGTCGGCCTCTTGACAATTTGAGCAAGAACAGCTCCAATTACCAGCAAACCTGCTGAGATATAAAAGGCGTAATTAAGGCTACCGGTGATGTCTTTGATAATGCCGCCGAGTTTTGCCATGAAAAATCCAAAACCCCAGCCGATAAAAACCAGCCCGTAATTTATACCGAGATGTTTTGCTCCGTAAAAATCACCAGTGAACAACGGCATCAGAGAAAGGCCGCCGCCGTACTGCCAGTAGGCGTTGCCCACGACAATGAACAGGAGCAGGATGCTACCGGTTTCTATGGCATAAGGCACCAGCAGGAGGCATACTGCGGACACGCAACAGTTTAGGGTGTAGGCATTGGCCCTCCCTATTTTATCGGAATAAAAACCAGTTCCTACTCTTCCTGAAGCGTTGACAAGTCCGCCGAAGGCGACCAACAACCAAGAGTTTTCCGCAAAAAAAGGAATTGCCGAACCGGCGGTTTTTAACAGTCCGGCGGCATTGGCGATGATCAGCATACCTGATTGGGTGGTGAGAATAAACATGAAGACCAGCAGATAAAATTGAGGAGTTTTCAGCATCTCCCCAGCCTCCCAATCATGCTTGGTCGAGATGTTGGCGACCTTGCTAGATTGTGAACATTTCGGACCCGGCGGTACATAGGAGCCGTCTGGGTACATCTCATCCGGTGTTTTCAGCAACTGTCCCGCAATGGTAACAACTGCGGCGAAGAAGATGCCGAGGTATATAAAACTGCTGGAAATCCCGTAGCTGTTGATTAGGTGTTTGGCCAGCGGACTGATATACAGAGCCGCTCCGCCGTAGCCTCCCACGACCAGCCCGGCAATCAGACCTCTGCGGTGAGGGCCGAACCATTTCAGGGCCGCCGGAGTTGGCGCAGCGTAGCCGATGCCCATGCCTATGCCTCCGAGGATGCCAAAACCGATGATTAAGCCGGTATAGCTTTGCATCAGCCCAGCAACGATACAGCCAAGGGCAAGAAATAGGCCACCAAGGGTTGCGCCGAATCTGGGGCTGATTTTATCCTGAATTCGTCCGCCTGGAATCATCAGGAGGGCAAAGACAACCATGCAGATAGAAAATGGAGTCGTCGCCTGGGCGTTGGTCAGATACGTCCAACCTTCGTTCAGTCCGGTCATGGGCTGCCCTGCCTTTTCAACATTGGTCAGGGCCGCAGACCACATACTCCAAGCATAAAGAATACCGAGGCACATATTGATCGCCACCCCGGCAAAGGTTGTGATCCAAGCTTGGGTCGGTTCTTTCTCGAATTGATCCGCCATATTCTTCTTATGTCCTTATTACTTTGTTATTTCCATTCCGTTACATGCCTCACAACAGACTGAAATTAATGTACAAAGTATGATCAGGGAGTCTTTTTATTCTTCCGTTGGGGAGCTTTTTTGAAAACCTTGCCTTTTCCTTTTTTCTTCACCTGAGCCTGTCGTGCGACCGGCTTTGCGTCTCGCCACTGCTCTTCGGTCATCATTAACTCGCCTTTTTCACGAGATACTGCGAGAACAGTGCCCTTAAGGGCAAAAATTCGCACAACCCGATACACCACCCCTTCATGGCTCAATAAACGACCAACACGGGGCATTTCCTGTTTAATCGCCTTATAGTTGTCGAATTCATAGGTCAGGCAGCAGAGCAGGCGGTTGCAGACCCCGGAAATTTTGGCGGGATTCAATGGCAGATCTTGGGTCTTGGCCATTTTGATGGACACGGATTCAAATTTACGCAGAAACGAAGTGCAACACAGCTCTCGACCACAGGCACCGATACCGCCGGTCATTTTGGTCTCGTGCCGCACACCAATTTGACGCATTTCAACTCTGGTACGAAATTCCTGCACCAAATCCTTGACCAATTCCCGGAAATCCACTCTGCTTTCAGCGGTAAAATAAAAAATTACCTTAGAACCGTTAAAAAAGCGCTCCGCCCGCACCAAGTGCATCGGCAAAGAGTACGCCTTTATACGTTTCCGGCAAAAAACAGCGGTCTGTTTTTCCAATATCGGCAAATATTTATATTTTTTCTTTTCTTCTTCGGTTGTGCGACGGACAATCTCATAGGAAAATCCGCGTTGCATATTCGGTCCGGCAACGGCTGCGGCCCGACTGATAACCGTAACCGGCTCAAGACATTGTTCCGTCTTAACCAACACGGACTCACCGTTGATCAGATCAGACACAACACTTTGCGCCGTGTATTCCTGTCCCTGATCACGAAAACGAATTCGGTAATAATACTCATCCACCTCAATATTGAGGGCTGCTGCTTCACACTGTTGTTCTTTATTTTCTGACATATATATACAATTCGGCTGAACGCCGGTGAAGATCAATTTATTTGAACGGTTACTTGAGCGGTGTCAAGGCATCCGTTG
>CBDTVG010000386.1:0-2522 GCA_965363745.1 uncultured Candidatus Electrothrix sp.
GTGTCTGGCTTCCGCCGGTTGAAAAAATATGCATCCAGCTTCCCCGGCCTGACAAGCAGGATAATCTGGCGGATGCCGGACGTTTGTTGCATGAGCTGTCCACCCGGCATAAGAGATCGTGTGAGATCGACAGCCTTGCGGTTTTGCAAAAAATAAGTAAGGCTTTGCGGCAGGAAGATTTTTCGGTTACCGCAACGCTTGAGGTGCCAGTGAGTGAGGGTGGGAAACATCGGTTGCTGGATGTCCAGCCGGGCCATTGGTGCCACCGTAATTTCGGGCTGGCCTTTGATATCGGCACCACAACGATTTACGGGGTGCTGATTGATCTTGAATCCGGTGAATTCCTAGCAGAGGACTCCTGTTATAATCCCCAGATGAGTTATGGTGAGGATGTGATCTCCCGGATTATTTACGCTGAAAAGCCGGAAGGTCTTGCGATGATGAGCAATTTAGTCGTCAAGTCGATGAATCGGCTGATCAACGAGATGCTGAAAAAGGCCGCATCGCTGACAGGATTGAGTAATACTCCCATCGCCAGAGAGGAGATTCATTCCATCGCCATCGCTGGCAATACCACAATGACCCACTTGCTGTTGCGGTTGGAACCGAATAATATACGCCGCTCTCCTTATATCCCTGTTTCCACTTTTTTCCCCGCCTTTCCAGTCGGAGATATCGGGCTAGATTTGTCAAAGAACTGTGTCGCCTTGGCTTATCCATCCATTTCCAGTTACGTGGGCGGTGATATCGTGGCCGGTATTATGGGGTCGGGCATGTATCGCTCGGAACTGCTGACGCTTTTTATTGATGTGGGCACCAATGCCGAGATTGTCATCGGCAACCGGGATTGGCTGGCCTGCGCTGCCTGTTCCGCTGGTCCTGCCTTTGAAGGCGGCGGTATTACCCACGGGATAAGGGCTGTGGAAGGGGCGATTAGCGATTTCAGTATCAACCCGGACACCTTGGAGCCGATGAATGTCACTGAAGGCGGCAAGGCTCCCATCGGTATCTGCGGCTCAGGTTTGCTTATTATCGTGGCCACTCTATTTGAGCATGGAGTGTTGAATCAGAGCGGAGAATTCAATCCCATTGAGCATCCCCGTATTCGGGAAGGACGAAGCGGCTGGGAGTATGTGCTGGCTTGGCGGGATGAGTGCGCTGTTGAGCATGATATCGTGATTAATGAGGTTGATATTGAAAATTTTATGCGGGCCAAGGGTGCTATTTTCGCCGGTATCATGACCGTGCTTGAGCAGGTCGGTCTTCAAATCAGCGATTTGGAGCAAATTATTCTCGCTGGCGGCTTTGGTTCCTATATTGATATTGATAGCGCCATGACTGTGGGCTTGTTGCCGGAAGTGGATCCAGAGATGATCCTTTATGTGGGCAACGGTTCCCTGACAGGAGCTTGGATGTGTGAACTGTCCAACGCTATTCGCAGGGATGTGATAGATGTAGTGCGCAAGATGACGAGTTTCGAGCTTTCGGAAATTCCCGAATTCAAGGATCAGTACATGGCCTCCATTTTTCTTCCTCATACGGATTTCACTCTGTTTCCTGCGGTCGCCAAGCGTCGTGAAATTATTGAACGGGAATGAAACGAAGAACGCCTTTTTCCGGGACAGAAAAAAGAAAAGAGGTTAAGAAATAAGGAAAGACGACGGCAGAGGTGCCGATGAATGGGGCCGCACACAATTTTTGAAATTAGTTGTTAGTTGAGCGGATAAAAAGACAAGGGAAACAAGGTAGGTGTTATGCATCCTCATTTTTCATCAATGTTGGCGACATTACTGGTTGTGATCGGCGGAGTCACAGTTCTTATCATGCTGGAAATGACAAGTAAGGTTCGAGACAGTCCACGAAAAAAAAGATGGATACTTCTGCACCGTATCCTCGGATATTTGTTTCTGGTTATTTTTGCGGGCATGTTGGTTTTTATGGTCGTGAAAGCGGGAGCCTTTCAAGAGGATATGCCCGCTAGAACCATGATACATATTATTCTGGCCTTGTTACTGGTTCCTCTTATCATGATCAAAGTGGTGATCGCTAGGCGACATGCTCAACTCAGCACCAAGCTGATTCTCTTAGGCACGGCCATATTCGGACTTTCCTTTGGTTTAACCGGCATTACAGCCGGGTATTACGCCCTCCATCGTTCAGATTTTCAATTTGCTGCTTTGTCAGATATGGATGAGGACATGTTAGGGATGGAGGTTGGTCAGAGAATTACCAATAAAAAATGCAGTAAGTGCCACAGTCTCGAACGAATATATCTAAGCTATAAAAGTGATGTTTCTTGGAATAAGACCATTCATAAAATGGCGGACCTTGATTATCCAAATATCACACCATTTGATGTGCAACAAATCGTCGGCTATTTAGTGCAGCAGCAGCAGAAGAGGCAGGGAGAGAAGGATGAAAAAATACAGTTGGAGATCGGCAAAAGTCTTGTTCATCAAAAATGTACAATGTGCCATGATTTGGACAGGGTCTTCGACGTTGAAAAAAATAAACAGGAGTGG
>CBDTVG010000387.1:0-2522 GCA_965363745.1 uncultured Candidatus Electrothrix sp.
TATATTAAAGATCATATCTGGCGGGGCACATATCTTTTTCCCATGGTTTTCGGCCTCGAAGCCATGGCCCAAGCAGTGCAGGCGGTCACCGGCATCAGCAACTTTGACTCGGTATGCATTGAAAATATTGAGCTGGAAAGACCTATCGCATTGACCGAGGGTACAGCGATTGAAATAGAAATCCATGCCCAAGTTTTGGAATTAGATGACAAAGAGGCCGCTCCAAAGGTGCATGTGCAAATAAGGGCTGAGCAGACCAACTTTGCTGTGGATCATTTTTCAGCAACTTTTGTTCTCACTGCTGACCGTCCGCCTGAGCAGGAAGCTCTTCCTATGCAAAGCATACCTCTTGATATCTCACCGAACCTTGATCTGTACAACGAAAAATTGTTGTTTCAAGGGCCGATGTTTCAAAGAATCCAACAAATATTCTATTTAACCTCAAAGGAATGCCTTTTCAAGGCATCAGCATATTCTGAAGCCCCAGAAGTGCGGGATCAACTTTGGCATATAGGCGATCCGTTTTTCCGAGATTCTCTCCTTCAATCAGGACAAATATCTATTCCCAAGGATTTATGCCTTCCGAGAAGGATTACAAGTATAGAACGTTTTCCTGTAAGAATAGAAAGAGATACACTCTTATGGGGGAGGATAACTATCGAAAGACGCACAGATAAAGATATATCTGGAACTGTTACTGTCTTTAATGACAAAGGCCAAGTCGTTGAACGAATAAAGGGGTACCTTGCGAAAATCATTGAACACAAGGAAGACAATCCGACAGCTGAGGAAATGGCTCATCCGGGTAAGCGTGACTGGCTGATCATACAAAATGCAATAAAAAAGAGATCCCGATCTGTTCATTTTATTTTTCCAGAAATCAACTCTAATTTTATTCCAAATCTGAAACAGTTTAACAAGCGGGAAAGACAACAACAGGAACTACCGTTGTTAACAAACGTAATCAGCCGTGTTCTCAACGACTCTGATATTCCTCCTGAGGTCGGATGGTCAGATGAGGGAAAACCCTATGTCGCATTTCCTCCTGATACGGAAATAAATATTTCTCTGACGCACAATCAGGGCACCCTGATCTGTACAGCCGGTCAATACCCTCAGGGATGTGACCTTGAAAGCATATCTATTCGCAACAAAGACGAGTGGATCGCCCTGCTCGGCAAAAAAAATGCCCGCCTTCTTGACCGACTGATGAACAAGGGGGACTCCTTGGACCGGGCGGGAACAAGAATATGGACTGCTTCCGAAGCAATTTTCAAGGCATTAGGAGTACGCCCTGACATAGACATTGTGAGCACCGAAAAGAACGGAGCCAATGACACTATCCTGTTCACCTGCAGTCAGAATCATCCTGTCTGTCAAATGTTTACTTTTCCAATTAACTTGACCCTGAAGGGAGAAAGAATGTTGGCTGTGGCAGGGCGACCGGATAATAACGATTCTAAAAATTCGCATAAAATTTCGCATTTCGGCAATACAGATTCAGAGAAAAAAGCAAACTTCACCCATGAATTCACAACAACTTTTATGGAGAGCAAAGGAGCGGGTGGTAAGGTATATTTCACCAACATTCCGATCTGGATGGGAGAACTGAGAGAGCTGGCCTTACTGCCAATATCCGAGTCTTTGTTAGAGGATATGACATCCCGTCAATGGGGTATGGTGACTAACATATCGTCTTTCAGCATCGAACAATACATGGACAGCTATGATACCGTCATCGGTGAAGTTTTCCCCATGGGGGATACAAATCTCAGTGAATCCTTCATTTCACTTGCTTTTCATTGGCTGAAAAAACACAAGGACGGAAGTTCAGTTCGGATTGCTTCCGGGAAGCTTTCAACAACTTGGGTAAGTATCGAAGGGTATGGAATTGTTAAAAAAGCTCCTTTGCCTAAATATTTCAGCAACTATATCAAAGAACTGATCAGTCAAACACCATCATCACAAATTAATCATCCAGAACCGTTCAAGGAGAACAGATCAATCAATGCAAAAATGGTGTCTGTTTTCGCATCGGACATTACAAACCGAAAACAATATTTTTTAGATAAGCAGATGCTCCATACCTCTATGGAAGACTCAAATCTGGTCGGCAATATCTATTTTTCCAATTATTATAGCTGGCAGGCAAGGATCCGTGATCATTATCTGTTTACTCTGTTTCCAAATATTTTTCAGCAAAATGACACAGGTGAATTCACCTGTGTACATGCTGAGGTACATCATTTGCAAGAAGCAATGCCCTTTGAAATTATCGTAGTTTCAATGTACCTGAAGGAGCTGTTTGAGGAAGGATTCACTCTGTATTTTGAATATCACAGTATGGGGGAACAGGGTCGAAAGAAAAAATTGGCGCATGGGGTGCATACAGCGGCATGGACATCAGGCAATCTTCAGCGAACAACAATCAGCCCTATAAAAATGCCAAAAAAATTTACAGCAGCTTTCAGAGCAATGATTGATAAAAAAAAGTGATCTCCAAGCTGATGCAGGAGAAGCAT
>CBDTVG010000388.1:0-2518 GCA_965363745.1 uncultured Candidatus Electrothrix sp.
GGAATGCCATAAACGTGGCGTCGTGGAAAATCCCAAAGGGCCTGCCACTGGTACGTACTGGGTTATCCGGGGCGGCGGCTACTTCTACGACCCGTTGGCCTGCCGCTCTGTCTATCGGTATCTCAATTCTCCGGAGGGGCGTTATGGCCACATAGGTTTCCGCTTGCTTCTGCCCTTCCAGGCAGCTGGAGGCTGATCCTGCTTTTCCCGTGAGCAAAATAAAAAGGCAAGAGAACGGAGCAACGGCTGTAAGGAGGTGCGGGACAAGCCGACGACCGCCGTTGCGCAGTGAACGGCAAAGGGATTCGGGGTATACCCGGTCAATCCACCGCCGAAATATTTCACGAACAGGAAGATCATGCGGAAACCAAAAATCATCCAATATATCGAACAATTCTGGGACAACAATTTTGAGCTGCATCCAGCCACACCTCGCCCTACCCTGCTGGACGGCGTTATGGCCTTCAGAGAAGGCCAGCCCAAATACGCCCTTGATGAACAGGGCCAGCTCATCGGCCTCAATCTGGCCGCAACCGAATTAGATGATGACCGCTGGCAGGAAATCGTAGCCTTGCTGGATGAGCACGATGTTCACTTGCAGGCCCTCAACCTCTGCGACAATCAGCTGAAAAATTTTGTCTCCTCGCCCGGCATTGTAGAGATGATCTCCCTTGATCTTGAGGACAATCCTCTGGAATACCCCTCCCAAGAGACCCTAAAACAGGGCCAAGCCGCCGTGCTCCGTTTCTTACAGGCCGCCGCCACCCAAGGCACAAGAGAAGCCTTTGAGGTCAAAATGCTCATTGTCGGCGAGGGAAGCGCAGGCAAGACCACCCTTTGGAATCTTTTGCAGAACCCTGATCATCCAGTTCCAGATATTGAACAAAATTCAACCTTGGGAATCCAGATCAAAGAAGGCTGGAAATTTGCCCATCTTGACGATCCAAAAGATAAATTTTTGGTCAACCTCTGGGACTTCGGGGGCCAGGAAATCCAGTACATGACCCATCAATTTTTCCTCACCCGTCGATCTTTCTATGTGCTCTTGGCCGACGGCAGAAAAGAGGCGGCCAATTTTCCCTACTGGCTGGACATCATCAGCCTGCTGGGCCGGAATACTGAACAGGAGGAAAAACTGCCGGTGCTGGTGGTGCTCAATGAAAAAAATGTCAAAAATCCCGCCATGCCCTATGATAGCGAAAATGTGAAAGAGCAGTATCCGAAACTGGATATCATAAAACGGGATGTCAATTTTAAAGACAAAGACGATGGACGGCTGGAGACCGTGAAAAAAATTATTAAGGAAATCCTCTGCCATCGACTTCCCCATCTCCCCCTGACAATCCCCCGATTATGGGATGAGGTACGGGCGGAACTCAAGACCTTGCAGTCCAACCATATCGATCATATCGATCATGAGCGATTCTTACAACTATGCAGAGATAAAGGCATAGAGGATCGGGCTCAGCAAGATGACCTCAGCCAGCTGTTCCACGATCTGGGGTTTATTCTTCATTTTCATGAACCCAGTTTAGCGGATTTCGTTGTTCTCAATCCTGAATGGGCGATGAATGCGGTCTATTCAATCTTGGAAAACCAAGATGTTAAAGAAGAAAACCAAGGGCGTTTCAATCAGCAACTGCTTCAGGATATCTGGACAGAAAAAGGCTTTTTCACAGCCGAACAGGGCAAGTTGCTCAACCTGATGCTCAAAGACGGGCTGGAGGTCTGCTTTCGGGCCACAGAAAATGGCGAGGAAATCTATATTGCCCCCCAACTCCTGCCAGAGGAAGCACCCGCTGATACCTGTTGGCAGGACAGCCCGGAAAATTTGCGCTATGTGTACCAGTATCCTTTCATGCCCAAGGGAATCATCGGACGGTTGATTGTCCGGCTGCATGAGTATATTGAGAGCTGCGAAGGCACAAGTTGCGCCTGCGGCGACCGTGAGTGGAACAGAAAGATGGTCTGGAAAAACGGCATTTATCTGCGCAAAGATCATTGCTTAGGCCGGGTGCGCTTTATTGATGATCGCAAGCAGGGCAGAAAAATTATCAAGATTGAGGTGCAGGGTCAAGAGGCCGAAAACCGAAAGCATGTGTTGCGGGATATCCGGCAAGAACTGGATTCCATCCACCGGCGGTCTTTTCCCTCGCTGAAATTTTTTGAAAAAATTCCCTGTAATTGTGAAGAATGCAAGGATTCAGTCGCCCCGAATGAACATGATAACGCAAAGCTGGACAGGATGAAAGGCAAGGGAATCGGTAAAGTGCAATGCGACGTGAGCGGTAAGATGATTTCTATTCGGCAACTTCAGGATGGTGTTTTTGGGACAATGGGGCGATTGGAAAAACCGAAGGAACAAAAAAACAACGGTTCATCAATAATTATCAACAATCATCCGCCTTCAACAATAATATCTTCACCGCCCACCGATCAATCATGGTGGACTCGATGGCGAAAATGGATTGCAGCGGCGGTAGGTTTCATAGGTTCTATAGCCTCGATTATCAGCTTG
>CBDTVG010000389.1:0-2491 GCA_965363745.1 uncultured Candidatus Electrothrix sp.
ACCCGTTCCTCAAGACAATGAGGTTTTAATACAAGTTAGTGCGACACACCGTAACATCCACAGACTGTAATGTGCATAATTTCACCTTTGTCCCTGGAGTCTTTCAGCTCCCCGCGCGACTCTTCATGTTGAGTGTGTTCAAACCAAGAATATATTGGGGATTGATCTGCCGGAGAAATCGAAACTAAAAATAGGCTTGATATATTCTCCTCTTAAAATGAATAGCGAATTTCTGCGAACAGCCGGTCATTCTCCCCGATTTCTCGCATATTTAACAGCTCACCAGACTGATAGAGCACAGCTCCGCCCCGCAACAGAACCGTATCGCTTAAATCATACTCTAAGGACAGCCGCTCAAAGGCTCCGTCAGCCGAGGACGGCCCGTAGAGCATGGCCAGCAGGCTGAGGGTCAGGGTGTCGTTGAGAAAATTCCGGTTATAGCGGAAGGCGAGCTGATACATGTCCTCAAGCATCCCGTCAGGCGAATTTTCCAGCACTGCATCATGGCCGATGATATGCCGATCAGCAAATTCCACAGAAATGGTTGTATCTTTAAAACCTGAATATTCCAGACCGATGAGGCCGTCAAAGCGTGAATAATCTTCACTTGGGCGGTTCGTGTACTCAAGACCGTCCAGCAAGGCCGCTTCCGTCTTGATCAGCCAGTTACCCCAAGCCCTGTTGTAGGCAATGCCGAACATATTCAGGCGTTCATGCTGCCGGATTGCCGAGGACGGACTATTTTGCAGAACAAGATGAGGCGTGTCGTTGAACATCCGGGCATAATACAAATCAAGATCCCAGCCGCTGAAAATGCCGCCAAGAGAGAAGGCCCATTCGGTGTTTTCCAGAGAGTTATCAGGTTCATCTTCCGGGGGTAGGGGACTGTCAGCCGGATAGAAATCATGGCCGTATGCCGGGATTTTATTAAAACGAATCTCGTGGATCGCCATAGCGGACAGGTTCCAGTCGCCAAGGTAATAATCGAGCTTGGTCATAGTCACGGGCAGGCGCAGGTCTTCGATGTCAGTCATGCCCGGGTCCTGCATATCCAGAGGGTTGAGCACGTCAGTCACCCGGATATTATCTGATTTTCCCCAGACCACAATCTGACGGCCCATCTTCAGATCCAGCTTGTCGGTGAGTTTCCCCTGAACATATACCTCACGCAACTCCAGCTCGTCTTCGTATTCGTCCAGCACGGCCTCGGTGTATTCATCCCGACCTTTGAAGGAATAGAGGGCATCGTAAAAGCCCTTGGCCCCGATCTTGGCTGACCAAGAATCGGTAATGCGGGCGGTGAGGTCGAGTTGGAGATCAATGCGTGAGCGGGAAAAGCCCCGCCAGTCTGTTGCGCCAGCTTGAGGGGCATCATGGGCGAAATTATACGAGGTGCCAAATTGCGCATAGCCGTCTATACTGAATCGAGACGGGGCGGCGGGAGGTGCTTCCTCGGTATCCTGCTGAACAGTATCCGGTTCTTCTTCCGACCCGAAGCCTTCCAGCACGGCATCAAGGCCTTCGGTTGGAGCTTTCTGTTCAGTTGCTTCATCGCCAAAGCCCTCCAGTACCGTATCCAGCTCTGCGACCGGAGCCTGCTCTGTTGATTCCTCCTCAAATCCTCCCAAGATAGCTTCTAATTCATTTGGCTCGACTCTGGTTTCGGCTAGCACAGGCAACGGGAGGATGGATAGAGCTGAAGCAAACAATACTACCGCACAATTTGCCATTTGTTTATTAATCATATTTTATCATTTATCAATCGGTTAGGCTCATATGAGCCGCATGCTGTATTGAACGTATAGTTTCTGCCTTTGAATCTTTCTACCTTTGATCTGTAATTTACCCAATTCGGTTTGTCAAGAAATCAGAGGGAGTAATTTTTATTTCGGAGTTTCGGAGTATGGTCATCAAACCGGGATTCGTACTTGCAAGCCCCTCTGAGAGCCTGTCAGCACTCTGGCCGTTTCTGTCCTGTGATACATCATGAATATCTTGTTAACGTTGCAATAGCATTATTAGATTCAGTAGAACTACTCAGGGTATTGAACACTGTAATATCAAGTTTTGCGATTGTCCAAATGCTTTTTTTAGCCTTAAAAGGGCTGTTTTTTAGCAATATTGAAAAAAATAGACGAATAAACATTGACTTGTTATGCTTTTTGGGTTTATCTTCGGATCAACTAGGGAACAGATAACTGAAGTCATCTTAACTGTCAGATAATTCATTATATACTTTAACCAAGTTGCTACCAATATAGCCTCATATAGGAGAAAGAGACGTGAAAAATTGTCAATTGAAGTTAAACACACCCGTATTCAAACGAGAAGTGGTTGATACAAACAGAACCAATAGTTATTGGGTCGAAGCCTTTGATATAGATGGAGATGGAAAATCTGACCTGCTTGGTTACGGCTTAGGAGATTCTCAGATCTATACGTTTAGAAATCCAACTTGGGAAAAAAGGCTCATTGCTCAGCTGGAAGGAGC
>CBDTVG010000390.1:0-2488 GCA_965363745.1 uncultured Candidatus Electrothrix sp.
CCGCCCACCTCTCTGTCCACGTACTTCGGAGAGATCAGCGGGTCGCCGACATTTTCAAAAGAGCCACCGTCCACACTGCGGGATATCTGGTACGTAACCGGTTTCTTAATCGGTGTACCGTCAATATAATCGGCCACAGGTTGCCAGCGGAGCACAACCCTGTTGTCGTACATTTCTGCCAAAAATCCATTCGGCCTGACCGGAGGGGTCTCCCAAGTAAAAGAAACTTGATTAGAATCTGCGGACGGTGTCAGCCAACCGGTTCTGCTCTGTATTTTGAAAAAATATTGATATGCAGGACGCAGGGAGCCGATTTCATATCTGCCGCTCTTTCGTCCTTCTCGCTCAGGAATACTCCCTCCCTCCACCTTGACAGGCTTGCCGAAAGGAATAGGACAGGTGTCACAATAGGACTCTGTCGGTACTTCAGCACGGTACAGCAAAAAAGAGTCAATCTCGGTGATATCCTCACCGTTCACGGTACGAGTCGGATAGCTCCAGTGCAAAACCGCCCCGCCCTGCTTGGTGACTTCATAACGCAGGTCGCTGATCGGCTCAGGAACCAAGGCCTGCGGAGCCACCGGCATATTTTTATACCCGCAACCGCTCAGTCCAGTCAGCAAAAACAGACCGACCAGCAGACCGCACACAACAGCACCTCGCATCATCAGCAACCTCTTCATTATACTATCCCTAGTTGTTGTTCCGCACATTCCAGAGCCTCAGCGACTCGTACTCCGGCTGTGCCGCCTGCGGAAGTTCGGCTGTTTACCGATCCTTCCACGGAAAGAACCTCAAAAATATCTTTCTCTATCAAATCTGAAAACTGTTGCAATTCATCTAAGCGCAACTCAATCAGTTCAATATCACGCTGCTGACAGAGGGCGACAATCCTGCCCACCACTCCATGCGCCTGACGAAAGGGCATATTTTTTTTGACCAGATAATCAGCGATATCCGTGGCCGTCATAAAGCCGCCATAGGTCGCTGCTTTCATCCGTTCGCAGTTAAACTCGCTGTTGGCTAGCAATTCCGACGTGATGGACAGGCTGGCCTTGACCGTATCCAAGGCATCAAAAATCGGTTCCTTATCTTCCTGAAGATCCCGATTATAGGTAAGCGGCAGCCCTTTGACGGTCATCAACAGAGAGACCAGCGAACCGGTCACCCGTCCGGCCTTGCCCCGAATGAGTTCTGGGATATCCGGGTTTTTCTTCTGCGGCATAATTGAGGAGCCGGTACAGTATTTATCACCGATCCTGATAAAATCAAACTCCTTGGAAGACCAAAGCACAAATTCTTCCGCCATCCTGCTTAAATGAAGCTGAACAGTCGTCAGGCAGAAAAGGATCTCCAAAGCGAAATCACGATCAGCCGTGGTATCCATGGAGTTGGTCGATATTGCCGGGAAACCGAGTTCCTTAGCCACAAACTCCCGATCAATGGGCAAACCGGTTCCGGCAAGGGCCGCTGATCCGAGCGGCATGATGTTGATCCTCTTCAGGCAGTCGGTAATCCTCTCCTGATCCCGACTGAACATTTCGGTATACGCCAGCAGATGATGGGAGAGCAGGACAGGTTGCGCCCGTTGCAGATGGGTATAGCCCGGCATCACCGCTCCAAGATTAGTGCGGGCTTGGCGGGTGAATCCCCTCCGCACTTCGACCAGCAGTTGATCCAACAACAGGCATTCATCTCGGAGATACAGGCGAATATCCAAGGCCACCTGATCATTGCGGCTGCGGGCGGTGTGCAATTTTTCTCCGGCGGCCCCGATCTTATCAGTCAGGGCTTGTTCAATATTCATATGAATATCTTCCAGCTCAGCCCGAAACTCAAAGGTACCGTCTGTAATTTCCTGCTCAATTTCGCTCAAGCCTTGGAGGATAGCATCCCGTTCCGCCTCGTTAATCAAGCCCTGCTTGGCCAGCATTCGGGCATGGGCCTTTGATCCCATAATATCATACCGATACAGCCGCCAGTCATACGAGATGGATTCGGTAAAGGCTTCCACTGAGGCGGCTGTCTGTTCGGCGAAACGTCCGCCCCAGAGTTTTCCGGATGTTTTTTTTTGCGTATCTTTTTCAGTCATAAGGATTTATTCTTTTAATGTGTTACATTGAAACTTATCCAAAGTGCTGTCGTCAACGATCAGCCACCTTTTACTCAAGTCAACATGCTCCGCAGCTTCCGCCCACAGTAGCGAGAAAAAGGCGGCGAAGCTTACCTGATCTGATACAGGATAACCGACTTCTCTAATATTTTTAGAAGATGTTAAACCCGACTTTTTTCTACTGAAGAGCATAACTCGTCCTAAATTTTTTCAAAAATTGAAGAATCAGTTTATTACTGCTCACATGCTTGTATATGAGGTATAACAGAGTATCCTTGTAAAATCTATAATTTCCTGAATCGCCTTTTTGGGTACCTGAAAAGACATTTAAAAAACAATTATGGCTCTCTGGTAATTCCCGTGATTTTAATATAT
>CBDTVG010000391.1:0-2483 GCA_965363745.1 uncultured Candidatus Electrothrix sp.
CATTGCATATGCGGGATAGCCCGGATGATCTCATCCCAGCCGAAATAACCGGAAGCTATCTGAAGAATAATATATTTCAGGAAGGGGCTTCTCAAGACCCAAGGCGGACAGCCGCCCTCACCGGTAGCCATGACCACGGGAATTCCTAAAACCTCGTTGCAATAGGCCACGCCCTGAAGTAGGCCCAGCCACATATTGGGCGACAAAGCACCGAAGGACATGGAGCCGATCACAAAGGGGAAAATCTCACGGGTAGGCGGAATCCACTCACCCGTGGCCTTGCGGCGGAGAAATTCTTCCGGTGGCAGCACTCGGCCTAAAGTGGTGTTGGTGCTGAACTCATGCCGTCCCGCATCCAAAGCAGGATCGGTAAGCATGGAGATCCTGCCAAAGGAGATACGATCCAAAATGGTTTTCCCCGGAGCATTGCGGCGACCGCCTCGTTTCCAAGAATCCCCTTTTGGATCCATATGAAAACGGGAACGATGCTCGTTGGTGTTGGGCACCGGACCGATAGCCTCATTGGGGCAGACTGCGGAACACATGCCGCAACCGATGCACATCTTGTCCACCGTGGTTTTCTGGCGGATGCCGACAAAATGGCGGTAATCGTTGCCGCGTTTCTTCTTGAGGATATCCAGCTTGGGCACCCGCTGCCTACGGTAGGTCAGATAGATAGACTGTTTGGGGCAGACCGCCGTGCATTTTCCGCAGAGGGTGCAACGATCCTCACGGTGTTGGATGATCCAGGGCAGATCGTTGGCGGTCAGGCTGCTTGGCTGAGTGTAAACTGATCGAACTGAGACCATATCTGAAGTTCCTTTCTTTCGGGTGGAATGATGACTGTATGTTCACGCATAGGCTGAAAATCAAGGGATGGATCGCGATCCGGAACCAAGGCCTCAACGCCGCACATTTCCGAGGCGATGGCCCAAGCTCCTGGTCGACCGCCTACTGTGGCGGGCCGTAGCTTTTTCTGATCCATGACCAGCAGACAGGATTCATCGGGCAGGGTGCCGATCACCGCGTTCGGGCCGTCGATAATCAGGCGGCGACAGGCCGTGCGCAGGCCTTTAAGGAAATCGCCCTGGGGATGGGCATCCAGCTCTTCCGATCTCAGCGGGGTGATGACGTGTTTGTAGGCGGCCAGAGGCAGTCCGAGTTTTTTGGTCACGTAATGCAGAATATGGGCGAAAACCTCGGAGTCGGACTGATAACCCATATAGCCGGGAATCTTCTTACCTTCCAGCCATTCCTTGATCGGCAAAAAAGCGGTGTTTTCGCCATTGGTCATGGTGGCCACGCCCTGAATAAAGAAGGGATGGCAGGCATACAAATTGATACCGTAGTTGGTGTTCTGCCGTCCTTGGGCCATGACCACACGGGCCTTGAGCCGGTTGTCGTTTAGGCTGAGGGCATTGCCCACATCCAAGGGCCAACCTACTTCCTTGATGGTCACCACGTCTGACCAGAAAGAAAACACTGTCAAATCGTTGCCGTTTTCTTCTCCGTTTTTGCGGAGGAAAAGGCGAGTCTGCATCAGGCTGTCTTCCAGCTCCGCCGTAGTCAGGCCTTCTGGTTTTTTGTAGACCCGGACAATGTACTGATACCTATCCTTGGCTTCGACAAGATCAGAATTGACTTTGAACCTGTGGTCGTACTGCTGTTCAAAGCCCCGTTCTGACATCAGCTGATCAAGCCGCTTGGCAGCCATTTCAGTATGGGCGATGCCGGACAGGATAACCTGTTCATCTTTCTTATATTTAAAATCTTCAAAACTGACACCGCGCAACAGCAGGCCAAGGCCGCTGCCGTCATACCCTTCCTGCATGGCTTCCATGCCGGTCAGCACCTCATACGGTGAAAAGGGTATATCAGCGGTTTTCAGGGCTAATCGACACATAAATAACTCCCGGAAATTCTATAATGCGGTTTTCTTCCAATAAGATACGGAACTGACTCCGGAGGTGGAGCTTCAGTTGCTTAAACCGTCGGTGCAGAAAGGACTTGACAATACAAAAAAAACGATTTTTTGTCAAACGGAAAGAGCCTGATTTGAGGAGGGGTACTGAGACTCTCGATAATTTACTGTCAGCTGTTGTGAGGGGCACTGGTGTCGCCCAATTCAACAGCCAGTAAACTAGTGCTTCGTCCAATACCTTCGCCAAATGAGAAAAACGGGTAAAAATGCATGGCGTTCCGTTCTGTAACTATCTGATTTTTGGTCGTCATTAAAATGACTTTTCTGGCAAAATTCGGTCAAAATACATCTTGGTGAAGGTATTGAAAAAGAAACACTAATTATTTATCCACCATACGGTATATGAGCCAGAATAAGTAATATTAATTGTTTCTGATTCTTCAGAAGAATCATCACCTTCAAAAAGACTTGTAAACCAATGGCACGACTTTAAGATTTTGTCTCCATTAACCGATTGTGCTTATTGAAAAATCAACAAATCAAATTAGCGACATATAATATA
>CBDTVG010000392.1:0-2480 GCA_965363745.1 uncultured Candidatus Electrothrix sp.
TTTTTTGAGCCGCCTCACCAAGGCGACATCTTCCATGATCGGCTCTTCCGGGAATCCACCGGCAACGAAATAGGTCTTCCTACGCATGAACAAAGCCTGATCCCCGTAAGGAAATCCGAGGCAAATGGAACGTAAATTGGCTCCGGCTTCGATAAGCCGTAAGCCTGCTCCCGTACCATTGATCGCCAATCTGAAGGCCCCTGCCGCAACATTTTTCTGCCGCACTGTTTCCCGAACATAATCAGCAAAATTTTCAGGTAATGCAGTGTCACAATGCAGAAAAAGAAGGATATCTCCAGTTGTGGATTGAGCACCGGCATGCTGCTGTATCCCCCGCCCCGATGCGGATGCAATCGGGGTCAAGCCTCTGGCGATGACTTCCTTGAGCGTCTTATCCGTACTGCCGCCGTCCACAACCAAGATCTCCAACCCACTCTGTTCACCAAGCCTATTTTGGAGAAAAAGCTTATCAAGACAGGCACTGACAGCCTCTTGTTCATTGAGAACAGGAATGATGATTGAAATGGACAAGGTCTTCCGGTCGGTCAATATCATGCAATTTTCGCAGAAACGCACAGGATAAGCCCGCAGCCTCCGCCAGAGTTACGGTTTGTTGCAACACTTGGCCTGTGCCCCAGTCAACGCCGTCAAACAGACATGCTGGCTTGCCGACGGAAGCACGCAGGCCGATCAGATAATAGCCGCCGTCAACAGCCGGGCCGAGCACTACATCATGGTTTAACAATTGTTCCAGACCGTCCCTGATGACAGCCGCATCAATATCCGGGCAGTCAGAACCAATGAGCAACACCCTGCCCGCCCCTTGTCGCCAGGCCCGGACAAAGGCATCGGCCATGCGTTCTCCCAGATCTACTCCCTGCTGGGGAAACAAGGACAGATCATTGCCGAGCCACATCCGCATTTGCTGTTCCGAACCGCCGCAGTAATACACCTGCAACTGAACTGAGCCTTGCCGCAACACCGGCTCTATGTTACGGATGACCTGTCTTGTCATTTCCTCATGCAGATCCGCCGCTCCCTGGGGGCCGAGCCGCTCCATCAGTCTGGTTTTTACTTTTCCAGCTTGAGGATATCGGGTAAAGAGTATGACAGCTTGTTGGTGTTCTCTGTCTTTTTTATAATGCACTTTGTTACCAGAAATCTTGAAGGTATTGATCTTTCCCGATTTCAATTATTATTATTTTTTCTGCATTTATTCTTAACTCATTGCCGAAAAATGTCTCAAATATTACTTCAATTTCACCTGATTCTTTGAATGGTGTTTTGATTACATTGGTATATTTTGTTCCATTTATTATGAAATATCCAAAATCTAAATGATTTGGAATATCTTCCGGCTCATTTAAAATACGTGCGTTTTCAAGTTGTATTTCAATTGATTGTAACCAACAAGTTCCTTTGTCTACACCGGGATCACCCTTCGAATGATGCATTATTGCCTTGCTAAGGCACAATGTAGCAGATGAACGATATTTTTTAATTTCGCTAAGTGTTGAATCATGTATTTCGAGTGCTTTATTCATTGTTCCCACCCATAACCTGTCTATCGCAATTTAATGAGTAGTAAATTATATTCCCTTACCACAGGCACAGCATCCCCTGTCTAAAGCGGATAAACAAAAAAATCTTCCTCCGTAAAAATAAAGGCGAAACAAGGTAATGGCCGGTTCAAAAAGAAAGTCCCCCCTATCCTATCAGGAACGAAAATACCGTCTGACGGAAAACTCAGGGCTGATTGCATCCATCGTCAAGATGGCAGAGACAGATCTGCACATCTTAGCGACAGAGCCGGTAAATGTCCAGGCCTTGTCAGCGGTATCTGAAGTGCGCACCAGTATTGAAGGATACATCAGACAGCATCCTCATTTCTTAAACAGCCTTGTGCCGTTGCCTCTGGATAGCCAGGCACCAAAGGCCGTCCAAGACATGCTGAGTGCGGGCTTGCGAACAGGAGTCGGGCCGATGGCCGCAGTCGCAGGTGTTGTCGCCGAACAGGTCGGCTCGGCATTGCTGGCTCAGGGAATTGCGGAGGTAATTGTCGAAAACGGTGGAGATCTCTTTCTTTCCAGAAAGCAACAGAGCACAGTCTCCGTATATGCGGGAGAATCACCGTTGAGCGGCAAGTTAGGAATATCCATCCGACCGGAACAAATGCCCTGCGGGGTGTGCTGTTCCTCTGGGACTATCGGGCATTCTCTCAGCCTTGGTCGTGCCGACGCGGTTGTGGTTGTTGCGAAATCCACCGCTCTCGCTGATGCCGCCGCCACCCGATTAGGCAATGAAGTCGATGGCCAGCGAAAAAAAAGTATCAATAAGGCCCTGCGGCTGGCGGAAGAGATTGAGGGCCTTGCCGGTGCGGTCATCATTTCCGGTGAACATCTCGGTGCTTGGGGTGATGTTGAGCTGGTGGGGGTGTGAGGAAACACCATCCGTCAACAAAATATCCGCAATCACAGCAT
>CBDTVG010000393.1:0-2465 GCA_965363745.1 uncultured Candidatus Electrothrix sp.
TCTCTCGAACTAACCTTGACAATCCGCACAAGCTGGGACTGTTCTCCACTCAGGCCCAATACCTTTTCCAGCACTTCCCGTGGATTGGTTCCAGCTGATGCATCAGGGTGAACAAGCTCGACAAGCAGTTTTCCTGCCTCACCTTGAACCTGTTCAAGCCTGCTGACCAAGCCGCTGAGATCAAGCTCACGTTTTTTCCCTTTACGTATTCGCTCTATCACGAATTGTTCAGCGGCAAGAAATGTCGCTATCCTTATTGCGACCTCCTCTGTATCGACCGATTCAGGCAGAGTGAATTCATATCTGATAATTTGGCTGACCGGCGCTTTTTTCCGTATTGGAACAATGGAAGTGACGGAGATAAATATTGGTAATTGCTGATCCAGTTGGGTTGCAATCTCCGCCGGTCGAGTAAGCGGCTGAGAAAGATCCATATCAAAAAATTCAATATGACTTTCAACTCCGACGGGCAAGGCCGGACTGAAGGACACCTTGGGGGAAGGGTTGTATCCTTGAGAAAAAAGAAGAGGCAACCCGGCACGTTGCAGGCTCCGAAAAACGAGTTGCAGCACTTCAAGGTGGCCGAGGAATCGACCGTCTCCCATGCGGGAATAATGCACCCGGTAGCGGAAGACGGTTTGATTTCCTGAATTATTTTTTACAGGCGCAGGGCTGTTATTATTCGGCTTTTTTTCTGTATCTCCGGACAGCTCCTGAGCTTGTTGTTTTTGCTGATGGATCACAGGCTGAATGGTTTTGAAATCGCAAAGGCCACATTTCTGGCAACCATGATTACGACAGTCCGGCGTATATTCCTGTGTAAGCGATTTTTCATATTCCTGTTCGAGAAAGCTGCGATCCACTCCGCAACTTAAATGATCCCACGGCAGCACCTCTTCCCTCTCTCTCGGACGCAGATAAGCATCAAGGTCAAGATCAAGTTGTTCCGCCGCCTGTTGCCAACGCTCTAAACGAAAATGCTCCGACCAGCCGTCCAAGCGGGCTCCTGTTTGCCAAGCTTCTTCAATCAGCCGAGCGAGCTTGCGATCTCCACGGGAGAAAACGCCTTCAAGGAATGATTGATACGGTTCATGCCATTTCAGCTTAAAGCCCTTGTGAGGCAGCATTCTTTTTAAATAATTGATCCGTTCCTTTGTCTCCGCTATAGACAGTTGCCCGGACCACTGAAAAGGGGTATGGGGTTTCGGGACAAAAGTGGACACGGAAACATTAATTTGTGCTCTCCTGCCCTTGGCCTCTTTTCCGGCCCGAACGGCCAAATCAATGATGCCCTGCACATCTTCCATTGTTTCCGTGGGCAGACCGATCATAAAGTAGAATTTAATGCTATTCCAACCCGCTGCGAAGGCATCCCGACATCCGTCCAACAGATCCTGTTCCGTGATGCCCTTATTGATCACCTCCCGTAAACGATCAGTGCCCGCCTCCGGGGCCACAGTGAAACCGCTCTTGCGCACCCGTTTGATCTGTTCAATCACCTCCGGTGTCAGAGTGCCGACCCGCATGGAGGGCAGAGCAACCGAGACATGCTCCTCAACGAATCTGTCCATCAGGCTGGTCAACAATTCAGGCAGACAGGAGTAGTCACCGGTGGAGAGGGAGAGCAGGGCTATCTCGTCAAAACCGGAATTTTTTATGCCTTGTTCGGCGAGCCGGATAATTTGTTCGGCACTGCGCTCCCGCACCGGTCGATAAATCATCCCGGCCTGACAAAAACGGCAGCCTCTGGTGCAGCCTCTGGCTATTTCCACGCCAAGGCGATCATGCACCGGTTTCACTATGGGAACAATGGGGTGATGCAACAGCTCAACAGGCGGCAGCTCCGGCACAATCCTGCGTTGCACTGTGGTGTGTGACGTGAGCGGCTTGACCGCTGTCAGCTGTTGGCCTTCGTATTGCGGTTCAAACAGACTGGGAACATAAACGCCTTGGATCTCCGCAAATCGTTTTAAGGTCATGGGGCGGGACAATCCCTCTTTCTTGGCCGAGCTCAGGACAGCGGCGATTTCCAGAATCACCTCTTCGCCGTCGCCGAGGACAATCAGATCAAAAAAATCAGCTACCGGCTCAGGGTTCATAGAACAGGCTCCGCCGCCGATAATCAGGGGAAAATCATCTCCGCGATCCTTTGCCTGAAAGGGAATCCCGGCAAGGTCGAGAACTGTCAGGATATTGGTGTAGCACAGTTCGTAGGGCAACGTTATGCCTATGATATCAAAGTCCGCCAAGGGTCTGCGGGATTCGAGCGAAAATAAAGGAACCTTGTTGCGCCGTAGCTGTTCCTCCATATCCACATCCGGGGCGAAACAGCGTTCCGCCGCCAGACCGGGATGTTGATTGATAATATGGTAGAGAATCTGCAATCCTTGATGGGACATGCCGATTTCGTAGAGGTCGGGAAAAACCAGGGCAAAGGAAAGGTCAACCTTGTCGTAATCAGGCTG
>CBDTVG010000394.1:0-2450 GCA_965363745.1 uncultured Candidatus Electrothrix sp.
GATTGATCAAACATACGGACCCGGAAAATTTACGCAGAAACAGCTTACAAAACAATTTGATAACATTATTTATAATAGATATTGGACTGTCTGGTTCGATGACAACGTTGGCCAGTTTTTGGTGGAAGTTGAGCAAAATGATATATGATTTTGTGTGTATAACCAAAAAATATCGAACGGCCAAATTCACCGGACAGCGAAAAATATCAGATACCGCGTCAACAAAGGCGGTTCTCCTTTTCCCCCTGATTTCCGATCAATGAAGCATCTTCCGGTGCTTCCTGTCTGGCGCATCCCCGCTTAGTCTTCTGTCCCACAAGCCCTGTTCAGCCCGCAACAAGCACTTTCGAGCCGCACACCCTCCCGCCTGCCCTCCCCTGAGATTTTCCTGTTGACAAAAGATGCCCTGCTTCCTACTATGTTCAGTCCGTAAATTTAAGCGGTTATGACGAACAGCCAACTCAAACGGAGAACAGCTATGGCAACCGTGCAATGGAGACCTCGGTGAACAATTATAAGGATCTGTTGCAGATGATCAGAAACGACTACTCCGGCAGACTGGTGGATGTGCTGGTGGAGGTCGGTTCGTAATGTCGATCAGTGGCGCGTTTAAAGAATACATCAGGAAGTGTACGTGGATACGGCCAGCTCCAGTGCTGGCTGTTGTCGGGGGTATCGGTGCTCTCATAACCCCTTTTGTTTTTTTCAGCGGTATTCAAAGTTTTCCAGAAGTAGTACAGAAGCTATGGGGGAATGCATCGGAAAATTCAGCACCTCCATCGACTTTCTATACTGTGCGGCTTCTGCTCCCGGCCCGGATGAACGGAGCGGAGATTTTCGTTGACGGACAGCCCGCTCTGCTTGTACAACAGACAGCTACAGTCGTAACCGTTCAGGTCAGCCGAAAAGCAACCGGTCATCAATTTA
The DNA here is from genome assembly GCA_965363745.1 of uncultured Candidatus Electrothrix sp. Lineage (GTDB taxonomy): Bacteria > Desulfobacterota > Desulfobulbia > Desulfobulbales > Desulfobulbaceae > Electrothrix. The sequence continues at coordinate 928 of CBDTVG010000394.1, forward strand.
CTGCGAGGAAAGGTGAAGATGTCTGTTCAAAGCCTCCGCAACTTATCCGAGAGAATAACGTCATCATATATCCATGCCAATAAATCACAAGAGAGAGGAAAGAGAAAAATGAAGGGGATAGAACATTGCATGTTTATGCTGCTTGCAGGTATGTTTTACAGCGTAATTTTTTTTGGAACCGTTTTGAATGTTCAGGCGGGGACAGATTTTAAAACATATATCTGGGAGTTCGGAACGCGCGACGGAACAAAGAGTGAAATAACACGGAATCTAACGCAGGAGTTTGAAACGGCATTCATTCACACACGCTGTTGTTCTGTGCTGGAACGGCGGAGCTATGATCGTTTAATGTCGCAGAAAGAGAATGAGAAAGCTCTGATGAGCATAGACGGCATTGCGGATTCCAGTGTGGGTACTCTGAAAACCCTTGAGGCGGACGCTGTTATTTTCGGAGAGGTGTACGATGATGTCAGAAGCGGTGAAGTGAAAACCAGCGTCATTGCCCAAGACTTTGAGGGAAGAAACTTAACAGCCCAGAGTGTCAGGCTCTCTCGCGGGAAGCTGTCTGATGCGGCGAGTCGTGAGGAAAGCATGAAAGTCTTGTCCGAGCAGGTCTGTTCCGCCTTGATTAAGGCGAAGGTCGTGAAGCAGGCCCCAAAGACCGGAAAGCCCTTTAACTATTCCTTTGCCTCGTATCGGGTGGGGGATATTATTCCTGAACTGGGTGAGCATAATATGATTGTCAATACAAAAAATGGCCCAGCTCTGACCAGCGCTTCTAGGTCTCCAGCAATGATCACTCTTCAGGGCTTTTCTTACAAAAATAATATAGAGTTGCATCTCAATGTGGAGTTCAATAGAAGTATGGCACAGGAAATAACTCTACGGGATCGGAATAAAGAGGTTATTTCCTTAAAATTTGGCGGGGAAAATGCACATGAATGGTACACTTCGCTTACTTTTGGTGACTATAAAAAACAGCTAGGGCAAGCAGGGTGGAAGTTAAACAGGAAGATAAATGCTCTCAAAATAACAATAAAGGACAACCTTGCACGCTTCTATCTAAATGATATTTTCTTGGGCCTCCAAGAAGTTACCTTTGACAGCATAAATAAAGTCACTGTGACTGGCATTAGACGGGAGGAGGATTTTATCTATTCCATTGCTGTAACGCCGATGGATTAAAAAAATCATTTTTGCAGAAAGTCTGCTAATCGGTCAGACATGCCGGATCAAAAGCATATTCACCTCGAAGCCAGGCAACAATTTCTTCAGCATAGGGGCTGTCAAAACAATCGTATTGCTGAATAAGCTGTTTATTTTTTACAGGGTCAATATGATCCAAACCCTGAGTATGCAGGAAATCAATATCCTTTAATATTTGCCGAGCCAGTTTTTTCTCGCACAATTGCTTTAAAGCCTCTTGTAACGTCTTTTGAGGATCATAGCTTAAATTTTGAGCATAACTTCGGGGAAGTGAATACAAAGGGATGCGAGAGAGCCACGGCTGATTCATGGGATTC
>CBDTVG010000395.1:0-2444 GCA_965363745.1 uncultured Candidatus Electrothrix sp.
TATATCAACCCCGCTCAACACGGCACAGCCACCCTACCGAAAGAAACCGTGCTCAAATGGTTACGACTTTTTGCCCGACCTGAACAGAAAAGTAACCTGATCCTGCTCGGCGGCGAACCCACCATGCACCCGGATCTGGCTGCTGTTATCCGGGCGGCCAAGTCCATGCGCTATGCCGTTACCGTGGATTCCAACGGCTACCTGTTTCATGACCTGCTGGAACGGGTGACCCCGTCGGAGCTAGATTTTCTCAGTTTCAGCCTGGACGGCCCGGATGCGGCAATCAATGACCCCATTCGAGGCGAGAATGTCTTTGCCGTCTGCACGGAAAATCTGCGCACAGCTGTGGCTCTCGGCTTCCGAACCAGCCTGATTTACACCGTCTCTTCCCGTAATATTGATCATCTGCACAGGATGCCCGCTCTGCTGTCCGAGCTTGGAGTCCGGCGGTTCTTTATCCAGGTTATCGGTCTACGGGGAAAAACAGCCTCCGGCGGCTCGTCAGAGGGCGAACAATGGCAGGTCGATCCAGCGCACTGGCTGGAGGTCGTGCCTGAGGTGGCCCGACAGGCGGCACAGGCCGGTATCCATGTCACCTATCCCAAGGTTTTTCTTGGGCCGGAAGATGATTTTTCCTGTGCAGGCCGGGTGGCTGAAAACTATTTTATCTTTCCCAATGGCCGGGTTTACCGCTGTCCGCTCTGCGAGGATCATCCCATTCACAGCCTCTGTATTGAGCATGATCAGTTGGTCAGGCGGGAAGGGTTGCATGAAGATCGTTTTTTCGACCTGAACATTGGGGAAGGATGCGTGATGAATAAATTATTACAGCCAGATAATATTGAGTATCTGCTCGACGGCACCCCCAAGCACAGGATATCCTGCTGTATGCTGAAACAGGAAATATTACCATAAAACGATTACCACCAGACAAGAAAATATGAGTAAGAAAATGACAGACGACGCTGTTGAAGACATGCAACAAATCTATGCCTCAGCCATTACCGCCCATGAAAATGGTGATGCGGCCAGTGCTGTGGAACTCTACGGACGAATCCTTGCGCAATTCCCGGATGCCGATCTGGTGCTCTATAATCAAGGGCTGGCTCTGTTTGAACTAGATCGTTTCAGGGAAGCGGCAACCGTCTTTTTCAAGGCAACGGAAATCCGTCAGGATGATGCTGACACCTGGTTTAATCTGGGCCTGGCTTTGAAAGAGGATCATCGTTACCCAGAGGCTATAAATGCCTATCAACGGGCTTTGCAACTGCAAGCCAATGACCGAGATATCCTCTTTAATCTCGCCAACTGTTGCCGGGAGGCCGAAGATACGGAGCAGGCCGCAAATTACTATGAACAGCTGTTGCAGCTTGAGCCGAATCATGTGTCGGCCTTAAATAATTTTGCCTATACCTGTCATCTTCGTCAAGACTACGCCCAGGCCGGACAGTTGTTTCAACGTCTTCTCAAGTTGCGACCAGATCATCCCGGAGCCCTGCATATGTCAGCCGCTCTCAGCGGCAAAGCAGGCAGCACCCCGACAAACGAATATGTTCGGGATCTGTTTGATCAGTACAGTGATACCTTTGAAGGGAACTTGGTGGGCAAGTTGAAGTATCACGTTCCTGAGCTGCTGTTTGATATGCTCATGCGATGCGAGGCCGAGCGGGCAACGGCTGAAGAAAGAAAGCTGCACTATGCGCATTGTCTTGATCTCGGCTGTGGCACAGGACTGGCCGGACAACTTTTCAGACCCGTGTGCGCCAGTTTGACCGGCGTTGATCTGTCGGTAAAGATGATCGACAAGGCGGCTGGCAAGGGAGTGTATGACAAACTCATCGTCGATGATGTGGTGCGCTTCATGCAGAGAGAAGAACAACCAGACGAGCAACAGTACGATCTGCTTACAGCTGCTGACCTGTTCACTTATCTGGCTGATCTTGAAGCGATGTTTCTCGCCGCCCGTACAATAATCCGCCAGGACGGTCTGTTCGTTTTCTCCACGGAGCATGGGGATGGCTTAGACTGGCAGGTGCGCACCACAGGGCGTTTCGCTCATCACCCTGACTACGTCGTTGAGCTTGCTGAACGACATGGCTGGCATGTTATCTGTTCTGAACAGGCGAAATTACGACGGGAAGCGGATGTTTGGGTGCGGGGGGATATTTTTGTGTTGACAGCAAAGAATGCTTGATTTTAATCCTTGACAAATTGCCTACAAACGTCTTGAATCTGTTGCCAGTTGTTTTCACTCTTTCTTTTTAGGGTGTTCAGGACAACCTTTCCGGCTTATTTTTTTAGAAATGGAGGCATGTGATGTATGCATTAAGGAATGAGGATTTAATAACTGCTCTATATGTTTAACCGGGCAACATACGATGACTATGTTGCCTGCACAAAATATGGCAGTTATTTAATTTTCCTTCCTAAGGAATGATGGTCAG
>CBDTVG010000396.1:0-2433 GCA_965363745.1 uncultured Candidatus Electrothrix sp.
CCTTTTAGATCCCTTGTGTATAGCGATGGTTATCGCTATTATTAATAGCGTGACAATAAATAATTTTCCAAAAAATAAATATCAATCATACACCTCTTTGAGGTATTACGTCAAGATGAGTAATTTTCTTTACCAGCTACTCTGTGGGATATTGTGTCAACAATCGGGGAAGGAGAAAGCCTCTGGATGGTATTGCATTATTTTATCCGTTTTTTCGATGATCTTAATTGCTTGAAACGCTTTGAGTTAATAAGCAGTCGTATTTTTTGTGAACCCCTCTCTTGACGAAGAGAGACTCATTGATTATTACTATAGACTTAGTGCGAGAGTGGCGGAACTGGTAGACGCACTGGATTTAGGATCCAGCGCACCAAGTGCGTGGGGGTTCGACTCCCCCCTTTCGCACCATTTTATACATATAATAATATAGGGTGTGTTTCATCATACTTGTTGTTGTATATTAAAGCGGGCTGACGAGTGCTACGGAATGAAATTATTCCTGCCTGCATTAAAATAATTCTGCCCATAGGCAGGCAACCTTGATAAAGGAATTTGAGTCGATGGATGTTGCGGTTGAAGAAGTAAGCGAATTGGCCCGGAAGGTAACTGTTACCCTGCCTGCGGAGGATGTAAGTAAAGAAATCAGCGCAGGATATGAAAAACTGAGAAAGGATGTCTCGCTGAAAGGGTTTCGTAAAGGCAAAGTGCCGCAGGCTGTTCTGGAAAAAAGATTTAAGGGAAATGTGTTACCGGAAGTGGCGGAAAAATTAGTGCAGGCCACTTATTTTGACGCTGTTGAAAAAGAAGGGCTTGATGTAATTGTCCATCCTCAGATTCAGACAACAGATTTTCCAGATGACGGCACCTTCGTTTATGTGGCTTTGGTAGAAGTAAAGCCTGTATTCGAGCTGAAGGAATATAAAGGCTTGGAAGTCGAAAAGCCGATCAGCGAAGTCACCGACGCTGAGATGGAACAAAAAATAGAAGCTCTCCGACGGAGCAAGGCTGTGCTTCGTTCAGCAGAAGAGGATCACGGGGTGACTATGGACGATGTCGTCACCATTGACTTTCAGGGATTCCACAATGACAAAGCCCTGAAAGAAGTACGTAATGAAAATTTTTCTGTTGATATGGGCACCGGTTACTTAGGTGAAGATTTTGAAGAGCGGCTGGTGGGTGTGAAAGAAGGTGAGTCCATACTTTATGAGGCAGACTTTCCGGCGGACTTTCAGAATCCGGTTATGGCGGGAAAAAAAATTGAGTTCAAGGTTGACGTCAAGGATATCAAAGAACGGGTAAAGCCCGCACTTGATGATGAGTTTGCCAAAGATGTTGATGAAAAGCATGAGAGCTTAGATGATTTGCGTGACACCATCCTTTCGGATCTCCAGCAGGAAAAGAATGCGGCTCTTGAGGGTGACCTGAATGATCGCATTATGCAGAAGCTGCTTGAGCTGAATGAATTTCCGGTTCCTGAAAGAACGGTCGCCTATGAAATTCAAGACATGATCAACAAAACCGAGGAAACCCTGAAACAGGCTGGTCAGACCCTTGAGTCAGCTGGGATCAGCAGGGAAAAGTTGATCGAGCATAACCGTGAGGCCGCTGACAAAAGGGTGAGAGGGGACTTTGTCCTGAAAAAAATTGCGGAGATTGAGGATATCACTTTGTCCGATGAGGACATAGAACAGGGATATGCGCGTGTCGCCGAGCAGTACAAGATGAGCGTTCAAGAGGTGAAGAGTTATTTTAAGCGGCGTGAAGAAGTTATGCCGTTTATCGCTGAACTTCTTAATGAAAAAATTCTCCAATTCCTGCGTGACGCGGCTAATATCGTTGAAGTCGCCGCTAAAGAAGAGGTCGAGGAAGAGGAAAAGCAGGAAGCGGAAGTTTAAGTCAGTCGCGCTGAAAACCGATTATTTCACAATAGCCGGACAGGATCTCGTTCTGTCCGGTTTTTTGCTGCAAGGAGTTGATTATGAATCTGGTTCCAATGGTTGTTGAACAGAGTCCTCGGGGAGAACGGGCTTTTGATATTTATTCACGCCTGCTCCGAGAGCGGATTATTTTTCTCGGCTCGGCGGTGAACGATGATGTCGCCAGTGTGATTGTCGCCCAGTTGCTTTTTTTGGAGGCGGATGATCCTGAAAAAGACATCACTTTTTATATTAATTCTCCCGGAGGCGTTGTGACTGCGGGCATGGCCATTTATGACACCATGCAGTACATCCATTGCGATGTCGCCACGCTTTGTATGGGACAGGCCGCCTCTATGGGTGCCTTTCTGCTGGCCGCTGGAGCGGAGGGGAAACGTTTCGCTCTGCCGAATTCCCGGATTATGATCCATCAGCCGCTGGGCGGATTTCAGGGACAGGCCACGGATATTGATATCCATGCCAAGGAAATTTTGCGTATGCGGAGTGACCTGAACAG
>CBDTVG010000397.1:0-2402 GCA_965363745.1 uncultured Candidatus Electrothrix sp.
ACAAGGGAACAGATTTCAGCGGATCGCAACAAATTTTCATTCTGTTGCGGATCTCTTTGCCAAAAAAGCCTTTTGAACAATTCGTTATCATGAAGACCAGACAGGCTTTTTCCCCGTTTCAACGTGTTGGCAAGCGCAAGAGCTATGCGGGCATTTCCTCCAGAAAACTCTGCAATGGTCTGAGCGTCAACTTGGCTGATATGGGAAAAGCGTTTGAGAATCAGCTTACTGATGACTTCTTCACTGGCTGGTTCAAGTTTGAATACACTGGTATCTTCCGGGAGGTCATCACGGACATCGTATTCAACAGTCAGCAAACTGACAGCACTGTCCGGTTGGATGCAAGTCGTGGTGAGGCGGCGATGAAGATCGGGCGGGCAGTTATCAACAATCAGGATTATCTTTGATTGCGAGGCAACAAGCTGTTCAGCCATTGCGCCCGGTTCAGGCAAAGGGGAATCAGAGATGTCGGTGTAGATTGCCAGCGATGAATCAAGCTGCTGTTCTCCGATTCGTTCATCAAACAGTGCTTGAACAAGCCGTGTTTTACCTACTCCTGACAGCCCCACCAGACGCACGGAAGAACGAGGTGAAGACAGTGCTGAGCGCAGCCGGAACAAACCATCCTGAGCCGAGAGTACCTCGCATGCCGAACCGGTTCCGTCATGCAGCCGTAGCCCGTCATCAAGCAGATATTCTTCTTCAATCCCGCCCGGAGCATTTGCCCAGTTCTCATAGGGTCGCCAACCTTGCAGGGGACGACCAATTTTATTGCGTACCCATAAAATCAGTGAAGGATGGTTACGAACCCAGGTTGCAACTTGGCCTCTGTCGAGAAAATCGACAAAAAGATTCTGGCTGTTCTCTTCATTTTCAACAGCTTCCCGCATAGCGTTCAAGCGGTTCGCACGAGTTTTTTCCGTTGTTGAAGCCTTTGAACTCACAATAAGGTATGCGCCGCCAGCCTGAATGAGCTCTTTGATGGAATCCCGCAATACACCCTTGGGGCGCATTTCCTCAAGAATTTTTTTTCGTGGCATATCCGGGTTCTTGACCTGCAACCCTGTATGCTTTTTCGGTACAAAGCTGTTGGCAGGAGGCTCACCCTCATCACGAACCACCACGTCCAGCCCCCCGTCCGCAGCATCCTGATGACCGCCCCAAGTAATTCCTCTGGTCGACAAATCTCCAGAGCGGTAGTCAGCTTCACAAAGTAAGCCGATCAATGATCGAAGATCGGTATCATTCAGTTCAGCTATGTCATCTCCGGTTATGTCGAGTAAATTGGTCATCTGAAAAAGCGCAGGCCCCTAATCCTCCCACTCCCGCTCATCCCGTGCCAACAGAGCCACCGAGGACACAGGCCCCCAAGTCCCGGCGGGATACTGCTTGAGCGGTTCATTGCTTTTAGCCCAGGCTTCTTGAATCGAGTCGATCCACGTCCAGGAACGCTCCACCTCGTCACGGTGAATAAACAGAGCCTGATTCCCCTGCATAACCTCCAAGATCAGCCTTTCATAGGCATCAGCAACCCGTTCTCGGTTAAACGCCTCGGAAAAACTGAGATCCAACATAGTGCGCTGGAGATGCAGGCCGTCGCCGACACCCGGCACCTTATTGAGCATCTCAATTTCCACCCCCTCATCAGGTTGCAATCGAATAATTAATTTATTAGCGGGCAGATTACGATAGGAATCCGTAAAAATATTATGGGGCAGGCGTTTGTAATTGATCACCACTTCCGAGCGTTTCGTCGCCATGGCCTTGCCAGTGCGCAGGTAAAAAGGAACCCCGGCCCACCGCCAATTATCAATATCCACCCGAATGGCGACAAAGGTTTCTGTTGTTGAATGAGGGTCGCCGCCCTCTTCCTCTAAATATCCAGGCACGGATTTTCCCCGAATGAAACCCGGCCCGTATTGGCCCCGGACAACCCGTTTATCAATATTCCCGGCGGTGATTGGACGCAGGGCTTTGAGCACCTTCAATTTTTCATTACGCAGACTGTCGTCATGCAGGTTGACCGGCGGCTCCATAGCCACCAAGGTCAGGATCTGCATAAGATGGTTCTGCACCATATCCCGCAACTGGCCGGATTGGTCAAAATAGCCCCATCGACTACCGATGCCCACCTCTTCAGCCACACTGATCTGCACATGATCAATGGTGTTATGATCCCAGTTGGTGGTGAAAATGGAGTTGGCAAAGCGCAGGGCCAGTAGGTTCATGACCGTTTCTTTGCCTAAATAATGATCAATCCGGTACACCTGATTCTCATCAAAAAAATTGGCCACCAGATCGTTGATCTCCTTTGATGAAGCGAGATTGCGCCCGATGGGCTTTTCCAGCACCACTCTGGTCTCAGAAGTGATCAATCCGGCCTGATCTAGGCCCGTGCAGAT
>CBDTVG010000398.1:0-2397 GCA_965363745.1 uncultured Candidatus Electrothrix sp.
AGACCAATTGTTTGTCAATTTTATGCATGATAAAGCTGTTGGACAGGCGAACGTTTAGATCAACCGCTTGAGCATTTCAGCCCAGCTTGACCATTGATAAAAGGGAAAATGGGGCAGAGGGAGCGGGGTGCATGTTTTTCTTCCCCAGGCTCGAACTTGGTTGCGGACGGGGAACACCCGATCACGACTGGTGACAATTCGGTTTGCAAAAATACTCGTCCCAGCCGTCGAATCCGACGAACTCGCCAGATCGGGCAGATCTGTGCAGAACCTGCGCAGGGCGACAAGCTCCCGCCTGAGTTCCTCCACGGAGCGGTTTGTTTTCGCTACATGGCCTAAAAATAGGTCAGCCTCTGTATCGCTGTCAAACATTGAGCGATAGAAGTCCTCCAGAACTGCCGGGGAAAGCTCACGAGCAGTCCGGTCAAAGACCTGCTCTGGGATGCCGAATTGATCATGAATAGGTTGACAGGTTCCCCCGATGGCGGTTGTGGAACTGAAAGGCAGATTGGCGAAAGAGCTATCCCGCCACAGCATGGCCGTAACCCAAACCCCCATGGACCAAGCCAGTAGGTGAATTTTCCTGTGCCGTTTTAGCTGGACAGCATTGAGCAGGGCAGAAAAATCAGCCTCATCGACCGTACGGTAATCGTAGGCCATCAGGATATCCACTGAACCGAAAACCATATGCGAAAATGGTTCAGGCACCATGCCCCAGCCAGCCATAAACAGAATGCAGTCGGGGTTGTCCTTTTGATTGAGCCAGCAGATTTTCATGAAAAAACAGCCTGAGCAATACGTTCGGGCAGAGGTTCCAACTGCTCCCGCCGCATGGCCGCAGTTAGGGAAAGACGAAGCCGTGCCGTGCCGCGAGGAACGGTGGGAGAGCGCACCGCATGTACCCAAAAACCCTGTTGCCGTAGCCGGTCAGCGACTGCTGTAGATTTTGCCGCATCGCCGATAATGACCGGGATAATCTGGCTTGCGCCCTTGGTGTTCAGACCCTTTTCCCGCAAGCCCTTGCGCAACCCGGCACTGAGACGAAGTAGACCTTGCCGCTCCGCCGACATATTTTTTATTTTCGGTAAAATAAAGTTCAGCCAATGAATATTGACCGAAGGCAGTCCTGTGGTAAAAATCAGCGATCGGGCCGTGTTAACGAGATAATCATATATCGTCCGGTCGCAGGCCACAAACGCTCCCTGCCCCGCCCAGGCCTTGCCAAAAGTACCCACTAACAAATCAATCCGGTCGAGCAACCCCTGTTCCTCAGCCAACCCTAAGCCCTGTTCGCCCCGCACACCCACTGCATGGGCTTCATCCACATAAAGAACAGCTCCGTACCGCTCCTTCAGGCGAACGAGAGCGGATAAATCCACGCAATCACCATCCATGGAAAAAATGGATTCCGTCACGATAAAGATTGCCTTCTCTCCTTGGTCTGCCAGCCTGTGAGAATGCTTTTTAAGCAGGTGCTCAAGGCGGTCATAGTCGAGATGCGGATAACGGGTTACCTTGGCAGGACATAGACGCATACCGTCAATCAGACTGGCGTGGCAGAGCTTATCCGCCAGCACCACATCTCCTTTTTGCGTGAGAGAAGGCAGCAGACCTATGTTGATCTGGTAGCCTGAGTTGAAGACCAAGGCTTTGTCCCTTGCGTACAGCAGGGCCAGTTCCTCTTCCAGAAATCGGTACTGTTCATGACTGCCGGTCATTAAGCGGGAAGCACCACTGCCAAGGCCATACCCTTCTAAACAAGTATCAGATGCGAGGCCGGTGTAAAATTCCTGGATCAGGTCTCGGTTACCGGCCAACCCAAGATAATCATTTCCAGCTAGATTCAGGTGCGGTTTACCGGCAAGCTGAATCCAGCCATCAACGGCGGACTGAACAGGCTGGATAATACGCCGCATCCCCTGCTCTTCCAGTAGGCGTAATCGCTTCTGCAAACGGAGTTCAAGAGGCTCCACACTCACCCCACAAACTGTTCATACATAGCATCATTAAACCCCACCACCACTTGATCATTGATTTTTAGGGTGGGAGCCCGCAGGTTGCCGGTTCTTCCCAAGCAGGCTTTAAGGATGCTCTCCTTATCATCTTTCTCTGGATCAAAAACCTGAAACTTTTTTCCTCGCCCCACAACCAACTTTTTTGCCGATCTTAAAATTTCCCAAGCGGCCTCAGCGGTAATCTTTTGTTTTCTCGCATCAACAGACTCATGTATCGCAAGTCCTTTCTCCTCTGACACAACCTGTGTCAGATCACAGGATTTTCAGCCTTTACGTAAGTAGGCCCAATAAATATTCATTTTTTCTCCATAGTTAATTTGGAAAAATAATGGCATGCTTCATATGCCAGTTGACACTTTCTGGATGAGTTGATTCTCATTTC
>CBDTVG010000399.1:0-2384 GCA_965363745.1 uncultured Candidatus Electrothrix sp.
CTCAGACGACAGAGGGTGCGCTGATAAATTTTCTGGCGGCCATTCTCAAAATCATAGTAGATAACCGGCACCTTTCGTCGGGCCATTTCCGTGGCGACCTGAATAAAAAAACAGGACTTGCCTGCCTTGGGCAGGCCACCCATTATATTGACCCCGTGCATACCGCCCAGCGCCTTGTCCATCTTGGCGAAACCGGAAGCCATAGCGTGATAGCTCGCACCGCCCTCCAAATTGAGTTGTTCTTCAAAATGAAGGAATTCCCGTTCCGGCGAACTAAACGGAGAAAAAGATTTCGCTTCACGGATCAGGCTGAAAAATCCCTGCTGAAATTCCTTTTTTTCTTCCTCGGCGAGCCGGGTCAGGCAAAAATGTCTCGGTGCTGAATCAGGCCAGCGGATCATTCTGATTTTAAAACCAACCCTGGTGGCGAATTCACGGGCCGCCGCCGCTGATTCCGGGGTATGATTGACACAGAGGAACACAGTTTTGATCCATGCCAACTGTTCCGCATCAAGATCGGTAAATTCAGCCGCACTCGGCAGAGCGATGCCGGGCAGGCCCAGTTGCTTGACCGCAAACAGATTGTCTTCCCCCTCAACGATGACCAAACTGCCATTTTCACACCGCTGGATATCCTGAACATTGAACACTGGGGACTGCTTTTCCGCAAAGTCCTCATCTCCATACCAGAAGGTGTCTTCCGGCTTATCAGGATGGACGCAACGGGCCGCATAACAGTTACCGTCTTCTTGAATGTAAGGATATACCAGATAGCGTCCATTATACCCGATTTTCATCTCCTGAAGAACAGCTTTCGAAATCCCCTGCGAGGCGAAACGGCTGAGCAGCTCATCGGTCATCTTATCCATAAAATCGATGACTTCATGGTTGATATTCCCTATCGGATAACCGACCTGACCGCTGGCGTAATCCCGGTCAGGATCAAAGCCCGGAGCCAGACTCAGATTTATATGAGCCTGGCGGGCGAAATGAAGCGGAAAGCCTCCGGGCGAACAGCGATTCAAGCATCGGTAATAGCCGTAAAAGTAGCTTTCCGGATTGAGAAAAACAATAAGTTTATTCTGCTTGTTTTCCTGTCCCGTTTTTTTTTCCCGCAAACTGCCGCTGCTCTGCTTACAAAACGGACAATTCGCCGTCAGGACATTGTTTTTCAGTTCCGCATTTTCCACCTGGCGCAGGTAGAAATTTGTAACCGGATTAGTGCGATTCATGATCGGATTTTTTGAGATTAGTGGGGTTCTTGATTGTCATTCGTTATGCGCAGAAAAGAACTACAGCCCAAGTTCCCGCAAAATCTGCTCATTACTGGTCCACTTTTTCTTGACTTTAATCCAGAGCTTGAGCTGCACCTTGCAACCAAGCATTTTTTCAATTTCTCTGCTTGCCGCTTTGCGGATATCACCCAACATTTTTCCCTGTTTACCGATTATAATACCCTTTTGTGAACCGCGTTCTACTATAATTGTCGCATGAATAATAACCGGCCCGCCCTGTGGATTTTCCTTAAAGGAATCAATAAGCACAGCGGTTGAATAGGGGACTTCTTGACGGGTGCGTAAAAATATCCTCTCTCGAATCAATTCCGCCACAATAAAACGTTCTGTGGAATCCGTCGGAATATCATCTGGATAATATTGCGGCCCCGGCGGAAGACCTTGAACTAGGGTGTCCAGCAGAATCTCGGTTCCGTCTCCTGCAAGAGCTGATATTGGCACCACGGCGGTAAACGGATGCAGGGAGGTGAACCAGTCAATCATGGGAAGCAACTGCTCTTTCTTCAACAGATCCACTTTGTTCAACGCCAAAACAGCCGGGCATTGTATTTTGCTGAAATACTGCCCATACTCTTCCTTTAACCGTTCCACTTTCTTTTTATCAAACATTATAGCTCGGAACGCCTGGGCATCAGCGAGAAAAAGCACAGTATCCGCCTCACTGAGGGTGTCCATGGCTATACGCACCATCTCTCGGTTGAGCATTTCTTTGGCCTTATGTAAGCCGGGCGTATCCAACATAATTATCTGGTAATTCGCTCCGGTGACAATACCCAATATTCGATTACGGGTAGTCTGCGGCAGAGGTGTGACAATGGCTATTTTTTGCTGTAAATACCTGTTGAGCAAAGTGGATTTTCCAGCATTGGGCGGGCCGATAACAGCAACCACACCGGAATGGTATTCTTGAGGTGGTTGTTTGGGGGGTTGTGCGCAATTCATTTTTTCGTTTCCTTGCCGAATTTTGACAGATTTTTCCCGGAAAATATGAAAAAAACAGGAAGCAGTCAAGGCGTTGCCGTTGTCACAGAGGCATCCTTCACCCGCTTTTTAATATTTTTTCAGACCGAATATATCATAATAGATACA
>CBDTVG010000400.1:0-2384 GCA_965363745.1 uncultured Candidatus Electrothrix sp.
GAATTTATAAGGTCGATATTCGTTGTAAGGCGGGTGGGCTTGGCTGGACTGTAGGGGCAGACCTGCGTGTCTGCCCGGAATAACAGGGCGAACACATAGGTTCGCTCCTACGGGCACCCTGCATGCAAAAAATGCAGGGGCACGGTATAAGGTATTTCTTGTTAAATCCCTAAGCAATAAGCAGTTCCGGTTCAAGCGGGTGTCAAGCACACTCAGGAAACAAAGCCAGCAGACCCTTCCGGCTGGCCGCACAAACACCCCGCTCCGTAATCAGCCCGGTCACCAGCCGGGCCGGGGTCACGTCAAAGGCCGGGTTCGCAGCCTTGGTTTGCTCCGGCGCAATGCGCACCTGTTGCACCCCGCCATCCATTCCCAATCCTGAAACCAGCAGCACTTCCTCCTCAGCGCGTTCCTCAATAGGAATATCCGCTCCGTCAGCCAGTGTCCAGTCAATCGTGGAACCGGGCAGAGCCACATAAAAGGGGATGTTATTGTCCACCGCCGCCAAGGCCTTGAGATAGGTTCCTATTTTGTTACAGACATCACCGCTACCGGTTGTCCGATCCGTGCCGACAATGCAGAGATCAACCTTGCCCCGTTGCATGAGATGACCGCCGCTGTTGTCCACGATCAGGTGGTGGTCGATGCCTGCGGCGGCAAGCTCCCAGGCCGTCAGATGCGCTCCCTGATTGCGGGGGCGGGTTTCATCCACCCAGACATGCACTGGAATACCCGCAGCCTGCGCCTTGAAAATCGGTGACAAGGCCGTACCCCAGTCCACAGTGGCCAACCAGCCCGCATTGCAGTGGGTCAGGATGTTGACCGGCTCGCCTTTTTCTTGATATTTTTCCTGAATAAGCCGGAGGCCGTGGTCGCCGATGGACTCATTGGTTCGCACATCCTCATCACAGACTGTGGCGGCTTCGCTGTAGGCGGCCTCCAGTCGTTTTTCAACCGGTAGATTGACCAGTATCGTTCGCATCCGCTCAACGGCCCAGCGCAAATTCACCGCTGTGGGACGGGCTTGAATTAATTGTGTGCAGACCGCTTCCAAGCGAGTATCTGAGCAGTCCTCGGTCAGGCCAAGACAAACTCCGTAGGCGGCTGTGGCACCGATCAGGGGGGCACCGCGCACCAGCATGTCACTGATCGCCTTGACAGCGTCATCAAGGGTTGTCAGGTGGACGGTTTCAAAATGATGGGGCAATCTGGTCTGGTCAATAATGCCGACGGTGCGGTTGTCAGGTTCAAGCCAGATACAGCGGTATGGTTTTCCGTTTACGTTCATTTTTTTTCTCAATGGGTTGATAGATTTCGTTTTGCTATTGCTTGACCAGTGTTTGGGTAAACGGGATAAACTCAATAATGCGGTTTGTTTCCTGTAATCCAAAGATGCAATACATGCTGTTGTGGCAGGATATTTTGCGAAAAGCATTCGGGACACCTCAAGTGCAAAATTTATCCTGACCAGAACCGATCATCAAAAACTGCCCGGCACGTCAGGGGGACAGTTTTATTTGTCGGTCTTGGGATATATCAAGGGGATATACGTCGCCTTGGTTATTCACTTTTTCTGCAAAGGTGTGCTGTGTGACTCTACATAATGTTGTAAAATTTCATTGATCTTGGTCTGCCAGCCTTTACCCTGATTCTTGAAAAAAGCAACCACCTCGGGGGTGAGTCGGATAGTGACACGGTCTTTGAGCGGAGCTTTCTGCGGTCCCCGGTACCGCATTTTTTTGAAGTCATCTGCGTCAAAAAGTTTGGCATCTGGATCAATTTCCACAGCCTCGACAATGGTCTCATCGCTCATCGCGTCAACCCGGTGCCAGTCTGTTTCTGATTTGATTTCCTTCAGTTGGGACGCTGTGTATTTAGCTGTACTCATGATAGAACAGTTCCTCTCTTTTAGTGGTCTTGCGCAGGCTGATCACTCGAATGACCTCTCCTCGTTCGACATATGTTACAACAACAAGCTAAGCATCTTTTTCATAGATCAACGTTTTGTCGCTCTTGATGTATTGACGGATATATTTTGAGATGCCCTTATCGGAAAGCAGGTCGCCCTTGGTCTCCAAGAGGCTTTCCAGTTCAAGCTTCATTCGGACAAAATGCAGTCCGACGGGCTTTGTTCGATCCAGCTCCACAAGAATATCAATATCGCTGGTAGCATTGGCCGTTCCCCGTGCATGGGATCCGAAGAGGTAAGCTTTTTTTACCGGCTGGCCGATGAGGTATTCCTTGATGGACTGTAACGTTTTCTTGTCTAATTTCATTTCGGCACGCTCTGTTATATTGTTGTGATCACTTCTTTACGATACAGCCGAGTATGCAAAGATGCAAGAGCGGTATGGCGGCAGTAAGGGCATTTCGTGAAAGGCCCC
>CBDTVG010000401.1:0-2378 GCA_965363745.1 uncultured Candidatus Electrothrix sp.
ATACGGAGCCTGTAGTGCAACACTGGGTTAATAAAGGTAAAAAAACAGATCAGAGTACTCGTAAGATATTTTACAACAATCAAGATAAATTGAGTCTTCTTCCTAAATCACTAAACAGCCGGGAAGGTGGAAGGCTAAAGGAGAGATATGGAAAGGAAGTTGAGGAAGGGTTTAGAGGGCCAGATGAAAAAGCCTGATGGAATAGCAGGTAGTGGGTCAAACCTGTTGTTTAATTCTGTCACCCATCCGTTATCATAGGGTTAAAACTGAATTACTCACAGGTTCGACCCACTACCCTAATTTTATATGAATATAAACACCGCCAATCTCCAAATCGCCCTTGACTGGCTGAAAGCAGTTATCAGCGGTCGGCTGCGCCTCCATCTCGGTCAAAGCAAGACCTTCGAGGTCTCCCAGCTGAGTCTGCACAGTGAACCATCCATCCTGTCAGCCTTCCTTGAACAGCACGACCCTAATTTTGAAGAATTTACCCTGTTGATGCTGGCCCTTGCTCCGCACCTGCATCCAAATTTCTTCGGCCAGATCATCGCCGAACACCTGCCCGAAGGCGGAGACTTCCCGGAATTCGGCGGCGTAAAGGCCACCAACCACCGGGGCATCCTCCCCACCGGCGAAACCGCCCAGTTCATCCTCGCCGGTGATGACCTAGAAAAACGCCTTGATGTGCAGCACATTCTCAGCCCGGAACATTGGTTCGGCCAAGAACATCTCCTCCAGCTCGCCCCGGTGCCTGAAGGCGAGCCCCTGATGAGTGGTCGCCTTATCCTTGATCCCGAAATAGTCGAACAGCTCACAACCGGCATGGTCAGCAAACCCCGTTTCAGCATCGACTTCCCGGCTGAATACATTGCAACCGAGATGGAATGGGAAGACCTCGTGTTGAATCCCAAAACCCGGCACCAGATCCAAGAGATTGAAACCTGGATCAGCCATAACGCAACCTTGATGCAGGATTGGGGGCTGAAGAAGAAAATAAAACCCGGCTTTCGGGCCCTGTTTTACGGCCCGCCCGGCACCGGCAAAACCCTGACCGCCACCCTGCTGGGCAAACAGACCGGCAAAGACGTATTTCGGATCGACCTCTCCCGAGTGGTCTCCAAATACATCGGCGAAACTGAAAAAAAACTCTCTCGACTCTTTACCAAGGCGGAAAATAAAGACTGGATCCTCTTCTTTGACGAAGCGGACGCCCTCTTCGGCAAGCGAACCGAAATCCGGGATGCCCATGATAAGTACGCCAACCAGGAGGTCGCCTATCTGCTCCAGCGCATTGAAGGGTATAACAGACTGGTCATCCTAGCTACCAATCAACGCAGCAACATCGACGATGCCTTTATTCGCAGATTTCAGACCATCATCCACTTCCCCATTCCACGGGCCGAAGAACGTCTCCTGCTCTGGCAAAAAACTTTTCCCCCGCAGATCAAACTCGCCGCCGATGTTGATTGGGGGCAGATTGCGTCCCGCTTTGAACTCACCGGTGCGGGTATTCTCAACGTAACCCATTACTGCGCTCTGGATTTTTTATCAGGAGGATACGATACGTTGAGCGGAAAACAACTGGAAGCGGCTATCCTGCGGGAATATGTGAAAGAGGGCAAGGTTGTCTGATTCTGCCTGAATTCTTCCCTCAAGATCAATGGTGTCATTGACTAGATGATCACCCTACGCAGGTCTGTTTTTCTTTACCCCGGTTGATTTCTATTGACAAAATACGTCTCGGTCTCTACTCTGCTGGAATAAATTAAAATGATGAGGAATTCAAAAGACTCATAAAGAGTTTGACTGCGAAAGCCTCCAGTATATCCTATACGACAGAGTTGTACTTTCTGTATTTTTCAACACATTGAGGAATCAATGGAAATTGAAGACCCGTTCTCAACTCTTATCAAGGAATTATCCAAGGGATTTTCTTGGCGTTTGATTACCCAGGTTTTAATTATAGCGCTTCTTGGGATTCCGATTTTGAAGCTTTATATATTTTTTGTCCCGGAATTTTTTCCGACCTCGCCCAAGCACCCGATCATGGAACCAAAGTTACGCTACGTCCTTGTTCCGGCCAGCAAACTTTGGGTGAACAGCGGAATCAGAATACAGCCGAAGCAAAAGATTACGATGCGCGCTTCAGGATATGTCAATCTGGCAATCCATCGTCTTGTTTCTTCAGCTGAAGCTGATGTTCCACCTCCGTATATTTGGAGCGGCCCTGATGGTACTGTGATTGATGGAAATTGTCCTCTTTATAAAAGACGAGAAGAGTTGCTCATCGAAAAGCGTGCTTTGCTGGGACAGCTATTATATGTCGCTATCCGTGACTCCGAAGTGCCACCCTCGGTGAACAATCCCAGACCTGAACG
>CBDTVG010000402.1:0-2375 GCA_965363745.1 uncultured Candidatus Electrothrix sp.
GATTGAAAACACTAGGTCATTAGCTGAACAGATACTAAATATTGTGTACAGTGATCTTTAAAAAACACATAACAATGCAAACTCACAAGGACAGGCGGGAGAGAGACTTGGGAAAAATCGACTCTGAACGGGATGAGTACCGAAGCCGTAGCGCACAATAATAAGGTGCATAAAACCAGCTTCTTAGGCGGGTCAGGCTTTGATTTGAATATCAGCCTGTTGTTAGTAAGGCAGGAAGGGCACGGCAAGCCGTGCCCCCACATGATGAGCTTACTGCATTCGAAAAAATCCGCAGACTAAGCCGACATCCGCTTCAAGATACGATAATTTCGGTTGACCATCTGCTGGGGCTCAACCACCAATCCCGCCTGAATCATGGCGTTATCATAAATTTGCTCCGCCACATCCTTGGCGAAATCCTGATCCTTAACCCGCAGATCAGCCATTTTCTTGATCAACGAACTGGCCGGGTTGATCTCCATGTCCTTTTTGCCGCCCATAGCCATCGGGTTGTTCCCTCCGCCCTGAGCCGACATAATCCGCTCCATGGATGCGGTCATATAACCGTCCACATTGACGATCATAGCCGGGCTGTCCACCAACCGGGTGGAAGGTTTGACTTCTTTGACCTTATCGCCCAGCACCTCTTTCATCCATTTGCACAAGGAATCCTGAACCGGCCCGGCCAATTTTTCCTCACCGGCTTCCTCAGATTGCTCCACCGTGTCCGTGGATTCAGGCAGACGCAGATCGGCCCGGTCGGCGGAAAGCATTTTTTTACCGTCAAACTCACCCAGATGCGAGAGAACAAAATCGTCAATTGGTTCCAACGTATAAAGAATCTCGATATCCCGTTTTTTGAACATCTCCACATAAGGACCAGCCTCAATGGCGATCCTGCTGGAACCGTTGATATAATAAATTTCATCCTGGCCTTCTTTCATCTGCTCCACATACTCGGCCAGCGAAATCATGGAACCCGCTTCGGAAGCGGAAGACTCAAAGCGCAACAAGGGGGCAAGCTCTTTCTGAAATTCAAAATCAGAGGTCACGCCCTCTTTGAGGAAAATGCCGAAAGTCTTCCAGAAGGTCAGGTATTTCTCGTTGTCTTTTTTCGCCTCTTCAGCAAGCGATTTAAGGAAACGTTTGGTGATGACCCGACGCAACTTCATCACCAAGGCATTATCCTGCAAAGACTGCCGGGAGATGTTCAAAGGCAGGTCTTCTGAATCGACCACGCCCTTGAGAAAACGCAACCATTCAGGCAGGATGTTTTCGCTGTGCTGGTCAATGAGCACTTTCTGGCAGTAGAGGTTGACCCCCGGTGTAATCCGGCCCATGCCGAGGGATTCAAAATTGTCTTTAGGGGTGAACAACAGGGCATTGATGGCCAGCGGCGCATCAGCGGCGAAATGCAGGCAATAGGTCGGCTCGTCTGAAGCATTGCCGACAAATTTATAAAACTCGGTATACTCTTCCTCGGTGATCTCGCTTTTTGATCGACTCCAGATGGCCTCAACTGTATTGATCTTCTTGCCTTCAACCTTAACCGGAAAAGGAATAAAGGTCGAATATTGTTTAATGATCCGCTCAAGAGTAAATTTTTGGCCATACTCCTCGGCATCGTCCTTGAGCTCAATGATAATTTTAGTACCCCGGTGCAGGCCGTCGCAGGGACTGATGGTGTAAGAACCGTTGCCGTCAGAATGCCACTCATGCCCCTCACTGCCGTCCCAGGAACGGGTCTGAACAGTAACGGTCTTGCCAGCCATAAAGGCGGAATAAAAACCCACTCCGAACTGGCCGATCAGGCTGACATCCTTTTTCGCGGCTTCAGCCAATTCCTCAACAAATTTGCCAGAACCGGAATGAGCGATGGTGCCGAGATTGGTCTCCAGCTCTTCTGCGGTCATGCCGATGCCGGTATCCCTGATAGTCAGGGTGTGCTTTTTGTCATCGCAGTCAATATTGATCTCAAGGGGAACATGAGCATCAAATTCCGGCTGTTCCGTCAGGGAGAGGTGGCGAAATTTTTCCAAAGCATCCGAGGAGTTGGACACCAGCTCCCGGACAAAAATATCCCGCTCCGTGTACAACGAGTTGATCACAATATCGAGGACTTTTCTGGTCTCCGCCTGGAATTGTTTGGTCTCAGTCTGTGCAGTCATAGTGGTCATCCTTTCTGTTTGTTATCTTTTTTATGGTTTGCAATTGCCATGTTGGTTATGATTACATAAAATTATTTCGTTTACGCTGTAATAAACCGCAATAGTAAGCATGATTACGCACCTGTCAAGATGTTGAACAGGCTATACCGCCAACTTGCGGCTTTTCCACTGTTGGAATGAACCACCAGCTCAACGGATACATAAACA
>CBDTVG010000403.1:0-2350 GCA_965363745.1 uncultured Candidatus Electrothrix sp.
CGGGGCCATCTCACGCTCACCCTGCAACACATGGATGGATACGGCAGGCTGGTTGTCCGCAGCAGTGGAGAAAACCTGACTTTTCTTGGTGGGAACAGTGGTGTTCTTTTCGATCAGCTTAGTCATCACGCTACCTAAGGTCTCAATACCGAGAGACAGAGGAGTGACATCCAGCAACAGCACATCCTTGACATCGCCTTTGAGCACACCGCCCTGAATAGCTGCACCGATGGCTACGACCTCATCAGGATTTACGCCCTTATGAGGATCTTTGCCAAAAATCTTCTTCACTTTTTCTTGCACCTTGGGCATACGGATCATGCCGCCGACCAGAATCACCTCGTCAATTTCCGAGGGGTTCAGTTCGGCATCCTTGAGCGCAGTTAGGCAGGGGCCTTCACAACGATCAATCAGATCACCGACCAAGGCTTCGAGTTTGGCTCTGGAGAACTTGACGTTCAGATGCTTGGGGCCGCTCGCATCCGCTGTGATAAAGGGCAGATTGATGTCCGTCTCCATGGAGCTGGACAGCTCTTTCTTCGCCTTTTCCGCCTCTTCCTTGAGTCGTTGCAGAGCCATCTTGTCGCTCCGCAGATCAACACCTTGCTCACGCTTGAACTCGTCGGCCAACCAGTTGACGATGCGCATGTCAAAGTCTTCGCCGCCGAGGAAGGTGTCGCCATTGGTGGAGAGTACCTCAAACACACCATCGCCGATTTCTAGAATGGATACGTCAAAGGTACCGCCGCCCAGATCAAAGACAGCGATTTTTTCCTCACCCTTCTTATCCAGACCATAGGCCAGAGAAGCTGCAGTGGGCTCGTTGATGATCCGTTGGACGTTGAGGCCAGCGATTTTGCCAGCATCCTTGGTGGCCTGACGCTGGGCATCGTTAAAATAAGCGGGAACCGTGACAACCGCATCCGTCACCGTCTCGCCGAGATATTCCTCAGCGGTCTTTTTCATCTTGCCGAGGATCATGGCGGAAATTTCAGCGGCGGAATAGGCCTTGCCGTCCACCTCAACCATAGCATCGCCGTTCGGGCCTTCCACAATAGGAAAAGGGCTGAGTTCAATGGACTTCTTTACTTCAGGATCAGTGAACTTCCGTCCGATCAGACGCTTGATGGCGAACAGGGTCTTGGTGGGATTGGTCACGGCCTGTCGTTTGGCCACCTGACCCACCAAGCGTTCTCCGCTGTCGGAAAAGGCGACAATGGACGGGGTAGTCCGATTGCCTTCACTGTTCTCAATGACCTTGGGATCACCGCCGTCCATGATGGCGACGCACGAGTTGGTGGTACCGAGGTCAATTCCTATTATTTTACCCATGATTTTATATCTCCTTATATCTTTATAGATAAAAACAACGCAAACGCTGTGTATATAGTGTGAACACTGTTATTATGTATCGTTTTTGTCGTTTAGCTACTTTTCGCTTTTTTACAATGCGCATTAAAACGACATTGTCAAGTCTTTGTTCCCACACTTATCAGGTCTTTTCTGGTCTTGCGGGAAAACGTCAGGTGTTTTTACTCTTCTTCAGGGGCTTTTTCGGCAGGGCCGCTGGACACCACCACCTGCGCATGCCGCAACACGCGATCCTTAAAGAGGAAACCTTTGGCGAATTCTCGCAGGACATGGTTGGCTGGCACATCTTCGCTGGCTTCCATGGTCAAGGCATCCATCTCTTCGGGATTAAACGGTTTTCCCTGTAATCCAAGGGGGGTCACCTCAAAGCGTTCCAACATGCTCTCAAAGCCTTTTTTGGTCAGCTCCACACCGGCCAGCAGGGCTTCAAGTTTTTGGGCAGGCTCACCGCCTTCAACGCTTCCCTGCTCAAGAGCGCGGTCAAGATTGTCCACGGTGGTCAGCAGATCCCGCAGGATATTTTCACCCGCATATTTGAGCAGTTTGGCCTTGTCCCGCTCCATGCGCTTCTTGAAATTGTCCGCATCCGCCGCGATACGCATCATTTGGGAGCGGGTTTCCTCAAGCTCCTGTTGCAGGGCTTCAGTATCCGGCTCTTGAATATCCGGTTCCTGACTCTCAGGGGACTCGTCACGCTCTTCCTCATCAGGTGCTTCAGAGGGGTCGGGGGCAGCAGAGGTTGCCTGTTCCTCCTCAATTATCTCATCTTCAATTTTTTTTTCTTCAGTCACGTATGTTCTCCATATCTTGAGTGGTCAATCCGGTTATACCAGACGGTATTGCAAAAGATCAGCTTATCTGTGTTCATCCGGGACAATCAAATCTGGAGCAACAATAAGTATGGGTATTTCCTGTGTCAAGGGAGATAAGGAACAGAAATTAAATAACTGCCATATTTCGTACAGGCGACACGGTCACC
>CBDTVG010000404.1:0-2347 GCA_965363745.1 uncultured Candidatus Electrothrix sp.
CTGAATACATTACCATTTCTGTTTCATTTTGTCACCTCATTGCAGGATTTAGGTAGTATATCTTGATCTTTTAACAGGTGCTCGTCCGCTTGCGGAAAAAGATACCAACCGAGGAGTGAAATCCGAGGATAATTTATTCTTTATCAAAAAGGAGTTGCGTTGTGAAAATACAGAATCTTGTAGCTGTTTCTTGTGCTTTTTTTATGCTTGTCATTTTGTCCAGCGTTCCGGCTGGTGCCGCTACAAGTGTCGCTGTTGTCAACCTTCAACAGGTGCTTGATAAATCTAGGGCCGGGTCAGCAGCGAAGAGAAAGATGGAAGTTAAAATGAAAGAGTTTAAGAGCGATCTTAATCGGGAAAGAAAAGCTTTGCTGTTTCTTCAGGAGCAAATGCAGAAGAAAGCTTCTGTCTGGAGTGAGAGTAAAAAGCAGGAAAGGGCTCTTGCACTGCAAAGAAAAAAGCGTGATTTCAGGGCAAAACAGGAAGATGCAAATCTTGAAATGAGAAATTTGCAAGAAAAATATCTGGCGCCGATTATGAAAAAATTGGAAGATATTGTTAAGGAAGTGGCGACTGCGAAACATATCTCGGTTATTATGCCGAACACAGCTGTGCTTTATTTTGATAAAACCGTGGATATTACCGATACTGTCACTTCGGCTCTGAATGCTAAAATGAGGTAGGAAGTTGACGGGAAAAAAGTTTTCCGGAAAATTTTCCAAAGGATGTTGCCAGAGATGACTCCGCATAATTTTTTGAAATATATCCCGGTTACAAATTGTGGAAAGTGTGGCTATGCAGCCTGCCTCGCCTTTGCTGTCGCTGTGACGAAAGGCGGGGTGACACCCTATCTCTGCCCATATCTGAACAAAGAGGAGTTGCCTGTCGAGTTCAGTTCGCATGGAGAAGGAACTGGATTGGATATCGTTGACCGCAGTCAGGAAGAGCGTGATATGGTCTTGGTGGCGCATCTGAAATCCAAGATACAGCCGCTTGATTTACGACTTGTTAGTCAGCGTATCGGGGCGCACTGGTCACTTGATCAACCTGACATACTAGGTTTTTTCTATCTTGGTCGTTATATCGAACTGGGATGCAAAGCCGTTCTCATGGATGGACGGGAGCCTGATGATCCCAGAGATCAAATCCTGTTGTATAATTATGTCGCCTTTTCCGGCGGTAGAATCCCGGACGGAACTTGGGTGGGCATGGAAAGCCTGCCCAATTCGATTTCCAAAATTCGTACCTTAGCCGCCTATTGCGAACAAAAACTGGCGGAACGGTTTAGCGGTAGGAGTGATAACCTCACTAAATTATGCCAAAAAATAGGAGCTGACAGTGGGGAGGGGAATCAGGAAAACGAGAGTGCTGATGTCGGCATGATTATTCCTGTTCTGCCCTGTGTACCTCTTTATTTTCTGTTTTGGGATGAGGAGCCGGAGGATGGATTTGAAGCTACGGTGAAGATACTGTTCGACCACAATGTTCTTGATTTTCTTGATCTTGAATCCCTTGTTTTCGCAGCCGAGCGTATGGCTGATCGTTTGATGGAGCTTGACAGTTGATGCCGTTGTTACGCAATGCACAGGATGCCCAGGATTTGCTGAAAAAAATAGAAAAATTTAGCAATGCCCGCATTTTGGTGATTGGTGATGTGATCCTCGATCAATTTATCTGGGGAACGGTTTCTAGGATTTCTCCAGAAGCGCCGGTGCCAGTGGTAAATGTCACCCGTGAAGAATTGTTGCTTGGCGGTAGCGCCAATGTCCTGCACAATATTGTCTCCTTGGGGGGACGTTGTTCCCTGTGCGGCATTATCGGTGATGATGTCATGGGGGATGAATTGCTTGCCTTGATGAACGAGGTCGACGCTCCTGTGGACGGACTGATTAAAGGGGAGCGACCAACCACCCTAAAAACCAGAGTGGTGGCTCAAGGGCAGCAGGTTGTGCGTTATGATCGGGAAAAGGCCGGAGCTCCTGGACGGTCAACGTTGAATAGAATGCTGGACTATTTGACCGCACACCTTGCTGATTTTGATGCTGTTATTGTCTCGGATTATGCAAAAGGCGTTGTCAACGAACAGCTGATGATCCACTTGCGACAGTTGCTCAGTGCGTTGCGTGCTTCAAGCGGTCGCCCCGTTCCTCTAATTGTTGATCCGAAACCGGAAAATTTGCATCGTTTTATCGGTGCCACGGTGATCACTCCTAATAATTTTGAAGCCGCCAAGATTAGCGGGATACAAATTATTGACGAACGGACGTTGCTTGCCGCCGCCCGTCAGATTCAAGAGGAAATTTCCTGCGAGGCTGTGCTGATAACAAGGGGAGAGGCCGGAATGGCT
>CBDTVG010000405.1:0-2340 GCA_965363745.1 uncultured Candidatus Electrothrix sp.
GTGCCGCCGATCTCGATGATGGCCACATCCACGGTGCCGTCCAGTTGCATCACGGCCCGCTTGATCTCATCGGTAATATGGGGGATCATCTGCACTGTGCCGCCGAGATACTCACCCCGACGTTCCTTCATGATCACGGAATAATAGATTCTGCCGGAGGTGTAATTGTTCATTTTGGCCATGACCGCGTCAGTGTAGCGTTCATAATGGCCCATATCCAAGTCCGTCTCCGCCCCGTCATCCGTGACATAGACTTCACCATGCTGAAAGGGATTCATGGTGCCGGGGTCAACATTGATATAGGGATCAAGTTTCTGAAAGGTGACCGTCATACCCCGGCTTTCCAGCAGAGCACCGATGGACGCCGCTGACAGCCCCTTACCGAGGGACGAGAGAACACCGCCGGTTATAAAAATAAATTTGGTCTTTCTGCTCGGTCGTGTATCCATTCCAGTGTCCTTTGATGCCGCTCTGCGCGATGCGGAAGAGAAATGCGCACCTCTCTTCAACCAGTATTTTTGTTATTTTGACTTGACACAACCATACCTCATAAGGAATTATTTAACAACCTTGCCGCTTTGATTTCAGAGCGATTCTGTAGTGCAAAAAAACGTGCGAACTCGTGTGAATTTGTCATGACTTATGTTACCTTTTCACAAAATGGACGAACCGGTGGCTGTCTGAATGTGTTTTTCAACCGCCCGCCTAAGAGAAGCAATCCGCTTTTGTATTCTTTCATATGCAGAAAAATAATCGAACATTACTGAGGGCGATCCAAGAAGATGATTTCTATTTTATGGATAAGGCGCTTGAGTTCGCCGCCCTTGCCGCTGCCGAGGATGAGGTGCCTGTTGGGGCAGTTTTAGTGAACCAAGAGAATGAAATTACAGCCGGAGCCGGTAATAACTGCATCAAGGCGAATGATCCCACCGGACATGCGGAAATCCGCACTTTGCGGGCGGCGGCAGAGGTCATGCATAATTATCGCCTTCCGAAGACAACCATGTATGTGACCTTGGAGCCATGCCCGATGTGTGCGGCGGCCATGATTCAGGCCAGAGTAGAGCGTATCGTTTTCGGGGCGACAGATTCCAAAGGCGGCGGTTTACTGTCCATATACCGCATTGGCGGCGATGGTCGATTGAACCATAATTTTATGGTTACCGGCGGTGTCAGAGCCGATGAATGCTCCGAGATATTAAGGGCGTTTTTCCGGCGGCGGAGAAAAAAATGACCGAGGGCCTATTTTTTTATTGTCAAAAAAGTAAACTCGGTTTAAAAGATGTGCCGAAGCATAATTTATACAGCAAGTGACGGTCGGAGTTCAAAGCCTCTTTTTTTTCTGACCGGTTACTTTTCAAATATAAGGAGAGGTGACCGAGTGGCTTAAGGTGCACGCCTGGAACGCGTGTGTACGCAAGTACCGTGAGTTCGAATCCCACCCTCTCCGCCAAGTTACATCGTAATAGATGACCCAAGTGTGATAGCCGGGTCCCGCGCAACAAAGAATCGTGAACTCCGTCAGATCCGGGAGGAAGCAGCGGCAGCGAAACTCTTTGTGTGTTGCGGGAGTGCCCGGCTATCTTTTTTTTTGCGCTGAACAAAACAGCACGGTGCATCAGGACGTACAGCTGGCACAGAATCGGCATTGAAGGGGCGCAAGCTGTTTTAAATCGGTGGAAACGAAAAAATAACTTGCATAAAATGTAACACAAGGATATATTTTGTATCCGATTGCGCCTGTAGCTCATCTGGATAGAGTATCGGACTACGAATTCGAGGGTAGCAGGTTCGAATCCTGCCAGGCGCACCAGAAGATTCGAGCCTCCTGATCTTTTTATAGACAGGAGGCTTTTTTATTTGTAGTTTCTCATTATCAAATATAAAGCGGTTCCGCACAAAGGTTCCCTATCCCTTGCCAAAGGGTTAACCAGTGTTTATTGTTATGGAACCGTTGATGATCAAGCAGTGAACATCAGCCCAATCGTTCGAGAGACAGCACAAGAGCAATGAAAATTATTTGCAAAAATAAAAAAGCCTATCATGATTATCATATTGATAAAACCATGGAGGCCGGAATAGTGCTGAACGGGCCGGAGGTGAAATCCCTGCGTGCCGGGCGGGCCAATATTAAAGACGGATATGCCCGACTTCAGGGCGGTCAGGTCTTTCTCTATAATATTCACATCTCACCCTACGCTTTCTGTGCTGATACTGCCGACCCCTTGCGAGTGCGAAAGTTGCTCCTGCACAGACGAGAGATACGCAAACTGATCGGTAAGCTCAACGAAAAAGGAATTGCACTTATTCCGCTTAAGATATACTTTATAGATAATGGTA
>CBDTVG010000406.1:0-2338 GCA_965363745.1 uncultured Candidatus Electrothrix sp.
TCATGAAAATTGCTTGGGAGGTTTCATGCTGTTCAGATCCAGAGTTAAAGAGAAACCGGCCTTCTGAAATCTAAAATTTCACAAGAAGGTCAAGATGATGCAGGAGGATTTTTTTCACACCTCGTAATGACAATACATCATACCGAATAATATGGCAAAATATTTCTCCGCCGGTAAAGGTATCGGCAAAGAGGAGTCGCATTTAAAAATCATTTTTGGTCACCACCCAGCAACAGCGGCGGCTATGGAGGGGACGGAATTGTATCATTAAGAAATGCGCAGGAACTGAAACCAAGGTTCGAGATTGTCCCGAACGAGGGTTCCGGTGTTACAGCGGCGGGCGGCAGTCTTCCTTCCTGTAATTTTACTGTTGACATAGGTAGTTGCCTCCCTGTAGTTTAGATATAAATCTTATAATCAGCTTTCCTGCTGTTATGTAATTGAGCAGGATAGGCAGAAAGTAGTTAATCACTTGTTAGTGCCCCCTTAAATTTTTATAATCTGAAGATCATGAAAGACACACCGCCACAGCCTCCCATGAAATCACTTGGATTGGCACCACTCGTGAAACAGCATCTTGTAGCCACTCTTGCGAAGATAGTGCCACAGTGGCAGGCAGAACCACCCATTGATCATAAACGGGTTACTCGTCCAACGGGCCCAGATAGTTGCGCCACAAGCATCGATTCATATCAAGGGTGGCAATCTCAGAGGAAGTTTCGCCAGAAAGTAGTTGGAACCGAAATAATTCAGTCGCTCGAAAAGATACTTCATGAGCAACAGCCAGAACTGCTTGGGATTCAGAATTGCTTCGTATTTTGCATGGTCTTATCCAAAGAAATAGTTCGGAGAATCGGTTCATCATCTTCATTAGAAACAGCAATTTCCAGCGTTATTTCGGATCTCGAAAATCTCCTGATTACAGAGGTTGCGGAACGTGAGGTTTTTACCACTCTTAACGGGCTTAAGTTACCGAATGGAGTTGACAGAATTGATCTTGATGAAGGGCTCTATATTCGTTCTCTAACAATCGACGAGATTACCGAAATTGGAAGCAATGACATTTTTTTGAAGAATCAATATGACTTCTCGCCTCTGTCTGTTACCACTGCTCTAATTTCCAAAAGAAAGATATCAATAAAGTTGTCTCCAGAGATTAAAGTATCCACTCCTGCTTCGACAAACTGTCAGCTCTATCGGGAGCAGATTAGTAATGTCTTGGAGACCCTCCATATTTTGAAGAACGGTTATGTGAATCACCTTGCAAGCGTTACTACGATACATCCAACGATTCTCCCAAACATGAGTGGACATAGCTTCGGGCCTCTCGTGGTCAATCCATGCCGAGAAATCAAGTTGAGTCAGGAAGATATAAATAACTTCGTCCCTCTATACAAAGAACGTGTCGCAACGCAACGTGACGAGTTGAAGATTGCGGCTGCTCGATTACTTGATGCTGAGGGCCGAATCTCTCCTGTTGATGCATTGCTGGATGCCGTCATCGGGCTTGAGGCACTGCTTAATAATGACCACGCTGAGCTATCGTTTAGGGTTGCGCTCAACTATGCGTTTCTCGGTACAACAGCAGGCCGTCGCAAAAGATACGATAATATTCGTAAGGTTTACAATGCTAGAAGTTGCATTGTGCATGGGGGGCAAAAGCTTAAGTCCAAAAAAGATGTGCTCAAACATGCAAAGTTGGCGAAAGAATGCCTAAGAGATGCTCTGATGCGATTTTTGACTGACGAAACGCTTATTGGAAATAAGAAGCTTGATACCCACTTTTGGATAGACAGAGTGCTTCCACCAAACGTTGCATGATAGATAATCAAGGTATTTAACTATCAAGCCACCCACTGAAAAAGATACAACGAAGGAACAAAGAATTTCTCCGAAATACGGAAGCTGTCCGCCTGCTGAAAAAGCGGCTCCCCAAGCTCCAGCATCTGGCGGGAGGAACGATAACAGGCAGTCGAGGTGGTCAGTCCAGTCAGCTTGAGGATAAGCGCATCATAGATTCTATCCTTGCATGCTTGGGTAAGAAGTAGGCTGCCGCCGGGTTTGAGCAGTTCTGCCATTCTCGCCAAAGCGGATTCCCCGTCAGTATAATAGGGGAAGGAATGACTGCATATAATTACATCAAAAGGAATATGTTCAGGTGTCGCTCGCAGCACATCGCTGTGCAAAAAATCAGCTTCGGGAAATTTCGCCTTGGCCCGGTCAATCATAGCCCCTGATTGATCAACGCCGGTGTACTGAAATCCCGCAGCTCCCAGGGACTCAACAAGGTCTCCATACTGCTGGCCGGTTCCGCAACCCATGTCCAAAATATTGAGCC
>CBDTVG010000407.1:0-2331 GCA_965363745.1 uncultured Candidatus Electrothrix sp.
TGCTGAGGTTCCCGGTTCAACGCTTGCTGAGGTTCCCGGTTCAACGCTTGCTGAGGTTCCCGGTTCAACGCTTGCTGAGTGGAGGGAAAATTTTCTTAAAGATTTTAAAAAATTAGGGCTTGATCCCGCTGTGGAGAACGCTCTTGACCATGACGTGCCCTCTAATGAAATCTTGACCTTGATCATCAGCCAGAACGAAAAATTTCAAATTAAAATGTCCTTAAAGTCCCTCTACTGCGCCGGAGCGGACAGAAATACTGTTATGAATGCGGCGAACAAGCTTGGTATCACGATTGAAACTGTAAGTGTGGCTCTTGAAGAAAGTCTCGCTGAATGCGGTTCAAAGATATCCTTGGCTGACCGGGATCTCGTGGATGAGCCGGGAGCCGGACTCGGTTCGGAGAGCAGTCTTATTAAAAGATTAGGCTCTGCAAACAAAGTGGCCAGTCCTTCGGTGCCGTGACCTTCTTTGTTCCCTGTATTGTTTCAAGCCAATCAGGTGAATTTATTTTAATCTTTTAACTTTGCGGAGAGCATAAGGACATAGGACATGGCTACTTCCTTAAAAAAATATCAACTCGGCATACTGCTGTCGCTGTTGAGCGTTGTTCATACAGAAGTTTTTGCCGACCAGAATGATGCGGTAAATGAGCTTGCGGACACCGCAGTGGTTGTCTCCGATTTGCAGGACATGCAGGACAGTATCTCCGAAGCAGATGCGGTTTCAAGGAAGGTAGTTTCTTCGCCGGTCGATAAGAAAGAGGAGGATCAGCAGGAGGATGAACTTGACTCTGACGGGCATATTTTCGGCTACGAAAACGGATACTTACATGGGTCCTTGGCCCTTCACGGTGAATGGACTGACAACCTGTATAACTATGATCGTGATAAACGGGATAACTTTTTGACCAGAATTTCTCCCTCCGTTTGGTTAACCTGGCCGAAGCGATACAGAAGGCCCCTTCAGATAGCTCCTGACAACACGGCTCCGGGCGGGGTGCAGTACAGCCTATCAGAATATGAGGTCTTTAATAAGTATCAGTTCTACCTCGCTGGCAAGATGGATATTATGAATTACTCGGAGAATTCAGATCTTAACCATATAGAACACGGCCTTGAGGCTCTGTTTCAATATCAGCCGAAGTTCAGACTTACCTTTCATCTTTTGGATAAATATACTCACAGTCAGGATATTTTCAATATTACTGAGGCAACGTTGCCGGACAACAGCCGGGTTTATGATTCCAACATTTTCAGTGCGGGTGTTGATTGGCAATTTTCTGACAAATTGTCCCTGCGAATGGAGTACAGGAATTTTTTTCTGGTGTACGAGGAAGATCTTAGTAATTTTCTGGATCGCATCGACAACGGATTTTATAGCGCATTTTATTATGACTACAGCCCAAAAACCAACCTGTTTCTAGAATATCAATATCTTCTGGCAAGTTACGATGAAAAAATAATGCCGGATAACGGCAACACCTATCTGAATGCGGGTGTTAACTGGCAGGCCACAGTTAAAACTTCTTTTCAAATCAAGGCCGGTTATCAGCAGGTGAACTATGACTATGAAGACATAGAGTATGATGAGGCGGAGAATCCTGATGATCTGATCAATGATAATGATGCCGGATTTAATTTCGAAGTACAGGCTATTTGGAAGGCGACACCAAAGAGCAATCTGTTGCTGAACACAAAGTACAGCATAGAGCAGACTGACAGCCAATCTGCCTTGAATAAAGCGGTGTTTGTCGCCAGAATCGCCTTTGATCACAGATTCACCAAACGAATCAGGGCTGATATCAATCTTGTCTATGAAGATTCAGATTACGCCATGTTTAACGGGGGACCACGTCTTGATAAGCGCTGGTACCTGAAGCCTGAATTGCGGTTTGCCGTCAATAAATGGCTGGCCGCTGGTATCTATTACAGTTTTGACAAAAAGGACTCAAATTTTGATCAATTGGATTATACAACCAATACCTTTGGCATCAATCTCCGCAGTTCGTTTTAGACATTTTCCCAATAAGCCGCTATGTTCATGCTAAATCGAATATTATATTTTTATAAAAACCTTTTTTTTCTCCTGTTCATCGTTACTCTCGTTACTGTTGTTGCGACCTTACCCGCGCCTTCCGCCGTAGCTGGCGATTATACCATAGGGCCGGGTGATGTCCTTTCCATCACGGTTTTTGATCATGATGAGCTGGCGGTAAAAGTTCGGGTGTCGGAAAACGGTAATATTGAATTTCCATTGATAGGCAGTGTGCATGTCGGTGGGCTTAAGGTGTCCGGGGCTGACAATAAAATTGAGCATCTGCTTGCGGACGG
>CBDTVG010000408.1:0-2325 GCA_965363745.1 uncultured Candidatus Electrothrix sp.
ATAAAGGTATGTAGGGCGAGCATCAGGATAAGCGAAACTACAATAATCAGCACTTTGACGTTGGTGAAATAGACCCCGCCAACATTATAGCTGACTGATTCAATCAGAGTGGGAAAACTGAACCGCTTCGCACCAAGGATGATCAAGTTACCAGTTTCAAAGATGATACCTATCATCAGGCCGGTGATGGCGGCGGAGGCTCTAGGTGCGCCCCGCAAAGGCCGATAGCCCACCACTTCCACAAAAACGCCAACCCAAGCGGCCAAAAACATGGTGACGGTGACGGTAAGTAAAAAAATCGTCCAGCCCGGCATAACAGCTCCGAATAACGCCAATAACAAGGTTGCCACACCAAAGCCGATATAGGTGCCCACCATAAAGATATCACCGTGGGCGAAGTTGAATAGCATCAGTACGCCGTAGACCATAGAATAGCCTATGGAAATTACGGCATAAAAACTGCCCCATTGGAGAGCGTTGATTAAATTCTGAAGAAAATATTCCATTACACCACTCCTATGGATGTGAAGAAAACAAATTTCATAAATTTACTTTAAAATTTGATCTGTGCAAAAGAAAAAAGTCAAAAAAATGACCTTTCATTTTTTATAAATCCAGAGAGTTATATAAGAAAAAGTACAGTAAAACAAATAGACACTTGTTTTTACCTTAAAGAACAAGTATGATTTGCCGCTTTGAGTTTTCTCTTACATTATCAATCAATATAGGCAACAAAATTAAAATGAGGTACAAAGCATGAGTTTTCTTGAAGGATTACTTTGGCTAACTCTTAACGTATATCATGAAGCTCGCAGTGAACCCCAAATCGGTCAACTCGCTGTCGCCCATGTCACTTTAAACAGAGCCAGTCAGAATAATCAAACGGTTGAGCAAACCGTCACTGCACCCCGTCAATTCAGTTGGACTTTTTTACAGAAATCGTACATGCCAAAAGAGCCGGATGCTTTTATTGACTGCCTGCAAACAGCGATGAAGGCGATGACCACATCCGATTTTACAAACGGAGCCACCTTTTATCACCGTAAAGATGTGCATCCGAGATGGGCCAGTACAAAAAAATATGTCGCCAAATACGGTGTGCATATATTCTATCGGAACTGATCAGTCCGCCTTCGTTCCGTCCGTTTTTTTCTTCCTCTACGCAACACCCATTGTTTCTTTCTGCGTCGCTGCTGACCCGCAAAAATATATTTTCCTTTTTCTGAAAAAATCAACGGCACTTGGTGGTTTTGCTCAAAAGCATTATATCCGGCGATGAGATTTGACCAAAATTCGTACCAAGGAGAGTTGCGGTATTTGGACAAATTAGCTTCAGTCATCCTAAAGGGAAAAATGTGGATATTGAAACTCTTCTGCCCCTGAAGAAATGCCTGATACGCCAGTAGATAGATTTCCTCTATCTGCTGGTTTCCCATGGCGAAACATCCCTGCGAAACGCATTGTCCATGCACCATGATAGCACTGCCCGTGCAATCTCTTTCTTTGTCAAATGTATTGGGATAACCAATATTAAAGGAGAGGTGAAAACGACTTTTCGGATTCATCTGTTCAGCGGACACTGTATAAAATCCTTCAGGACTCTGCCAATCTCCCTCATATAACTTCGGTCCAACATAGCCGGAGTAGCTACAAATAGGATATTTTTTAAAGAGCCTGAATTGCCCCCTTTTTAACATCCAAACCTCTAGCTGTTTCGACATTTTGAAAATACGCATAAAAACGGGTTGTCCCAGTCGAAACCCCTTCTGCACAAGTTCCTTTTCCACTCTTGGTTGTGCTTGGGTCATAAGATAATCCGCCTTCG
Source organism: uncultured Candidatus Electrothrix sp. (assembly GCA_965363745.1). Taxonomy (GTDB): domain Bacteria; phylum Desulfobacterota; class Desulfobulbia; order Desulfobulbales; family Desulfobulbaceae; genus Electrothrix. Next base: position 1,826 of record CBDTVG010000408.1, read on the forward strand.
GGCTGGTCGGCACCGCACCTCCCTCCCCTGCCCCTCGAAACGCAGAGGTGGCCGAGGAAAAGGGAAACAATGTTCCGCCGACAAGAAAAATACCAAACAAAAATAATACAGCGGATTGAGTCATTTTTTCACGTATAGTCGGTCTGTTGTTGTGCATTTTTTCGTGCGGAATCAAGATGCGGTGTCTTTGTCCGACTGCGCCTTGGCATAGGCGGTGGCAGCGCACTCATTTTTTCCCAAATCAAGCACTTCCGCCTGATCATCCTTCACCTGCTCTTTATTGGCATTCACCAGCCTGATAAGAGCGTATTCATCCGGCTGCGGTCGCATATTATCTTTGATAAACTGGATAAAAGCAGCCTCGCTTTCTATACAATAAATAGTTTTATTGCGTTGAATAGCGTCAGCAAGAGATGTGGTAAAAATCAAATTATCATCAGCTTCCTCCCAATCCATATAATGTCCGGGCAGCACTGAAATATTTCGGTCAAGCCGCTGCA
>CBDTVG010000409.1:0-2322 GCA_965363745.1 uncultured Candidatus Electrothrix sp.
CCAGAAGAGGCCTTGGTCATGATGGGGGATTATCTGGCCTATGCGCTGAAGGCGGCTAAGCGGCATGGTTTCGCCCAAATACATTTTGCAGGCATGTGGGCCAAAATGTTGAAATGCGCCCTCTGTATTCCCCAGACCCATGTCCGCAACGGCGTGCTGGAGATGGAACAGGCGGCTTGTCTCCTAGGTGAGCTGGGATTGGATCAGGAAAGTGTCGCATCTCTGGCGACCGCCAACACGGCAAGGGAGATTTTACAGCGTTTACAAGAAGAAAAACGGGATGATCTGGTTCAGGCGGTTTGTATCAGAGCGAGGCGATATGCCCGCCGATGTTCCGGTCTCCCGGTGAAAATATATCTCGTGACCTCAGAGGATGGAGTTCTGTTTTATGTTTGAAGTTTTGATATTCGGTGTCAGCGGTGATAAAATTCCGCCGCAGCAAAAGCGCATGATTAAACAATGCGGTGCCGCAGTGCTTTCAAAAAGGCATCGTCATTTGTTGAAACGAACTGATATTCACTGTATAGATATCACCCCTGTTGAAGAAATGGTGTATGAACTGGCCGTGGCCCTGAAAGACGGGGATGTCGCTGTCTTAGCTTCGGGAGACCCGCTTTTTTTCGGTATAGGGCGCACCCTGCTTGAGCGTTTCGGCCATGAACGGGTGCGTATTTTTCCGGCTCTGTCCGCTATGCAGTTGGCCTGCACCCGTTTTAAAATGCCTTGGGACGATCTCCCTTTAATCAGTCTGCATGGCCGTTCTCCCAATGCCTTGGCGGGCAAAATTTTGACGAAAAAAAAGGTGATGCTCTTTACGGATCAGCGCAATAGCCCGAATCAAATTGCAGCTGACCTGCTGGCGGTATTACAAGAACATGGTGACGAGAGCCGGATTAACCGGATGCGAATACGGGTGGCGGAAAATCTGGGAACAAAGAAAGAGCGGTTGCACAGCGGAACCTTGGCGGAGATTTCCGAGCAAGAATTCGCGCCTCTGAATATGATGCTGATCGAACAGGATGCGGAGAAAGGCCCGGACGGGGAACCGCCGGAGGTTCCGGGTGCCGATTTTGTTTTCGGGTTGCGGGAAGATGAAATTGGTCATTCACGGGGCTTGATTACCAAGGATGAAATTCGAGCCGTGATCCTCCATCGTCTCCGTCTTCCCAAGACCGGTGTGCTATGGGATGTAGGAGGCGGATCTGGTTCCGTTTCCGTGGAAGCGGCCCGTCTTTGTCCTGACTTGGCTGTTTATATTGTGGAGCAGAAAGAGGAGGGGCAGAACAATATCCGTGCCAATATCGTTCGCTACAATCTCTATAATATTCATTTAGTCTGTGGTCAGGCTCCTGATGAATTCGTCGGCATGCCAGATCCGGATAGGGTGTTTGTCGGTGGTAGTAAAGGACTGTTGGCAGAAATCATTCCGCCCTGTGTTGAACGGTTGCCCGCCGGAGGCAGACTGGTTGTCAGCGCGATTCTGAAAAATACAGCGGAACAGGCGCCCCTGTTGATGGCCGCGAACGGTCTTGAAGTTGATTCCAGCACTGTGGCCGTGACCCGGAAAAAGATACAATACGATGATTATGGACAGCCTGGAGTCCTGCTGAATCCCATTACCATAATTACTGGAAAGAAATGAGAGCGGCATATCCTTTTCATCCCGACTGCGGAACCCCTTAGGCCGCCCCGCATTGCGCAGTTCCGCAAGGATGCGGCAGAAGAGGTCCCCCTTGGTGAAATATACACTTCCCCGACATCATACCGGGGAAGAATAATTTAAGTCGACCTGTTATTTGAAACCTAACAGAAAAAAAAGGATAGAGGGAATTATAGTTGGTCGTCTGGATTGTAGCTGATATGAGACTCCACCGTTCAGGTTTTCAAAACCAGCACCTGATGATTGCGCAACATGAAACATAGGATAAGGCCGGAATCTCCTATGCGAGTAATCAAATTTGACGAGCATTCTGAACGACAGTCAGGCTTTCAAAAGATAGTATGCTTGATTGCGAGATACTGAAGACTGGGCCATCCTGGCCGCCTCCATCAACGATGGTTGCTTCCGCTCCGTCAATACCTATAAGACTCAAGGTCTTACCTGGAATCATAACGTGCTCGGTATATGTGTCGGGGCAAATTTTAATTGTATCATTAGCAGCCGAACCATTAACAGCATCCTGAATTATGCTGAAATCACTGGGGCTTGGTGAACTACAGTCACCGACATAGAGGTCGGTCGCCCAAGTTGTTTTAGCGATAAACCCACGGGAGCATTCCATAAAAGTCGGTTAAATAACACTTGCCGCATTGAGTGAAAAA
>CBDTVG010000410.1:0-2317 GCA_965363745.1 uncultured Candidatus Electrothrix sp.
TACCGAATTACGCCCCTTTTTATCTGCATCTTGGAGATTTTTATCTGAAAAAAGGTAATGCAGCTCAAGCCGGAAAGGAGTACGGGCACGCCCTGCGGCTTGATTCTGAAAATAGCGGCATTTTGAGCAGGATTGGGAAGTTGGAAGAGAGGGAGCGAATACGCTGACGGAAAACTCGATGCATCAAAGATGCAGCACCCGCAATGGTTACATTTTCTTATGAAAAATGCAAATTATTCTTTACTTTTTCGATTCAGCATGTTTTTTATATGCTCTGGAACGGGGCAAGTTGTCATTGATGGAACAATGTTGAACAGGTGATCTATGAAATTATCTTTTTTTTGTATTTGCTTATTGCTGTTGACCGCTGTTGAAGCCGCAGGACAGGGTGTGGTCGTGCCGCTCGGCGATAAATTTTATGTTATCAAAAATCGGGATAAGAATAATGCTGTCACGACAGTGACCTCAGCCGCCGGGAGGGTTTGGATGGACCGAAATCTCGGTGCGGGCCGGGTGGCCCAAAGTTTTAATGATAGCGAAGCCTTTGGTGACCTCTACCAATGGGGAAGGCTTACAGATGGGCATGAAAAACGCGACAGTCTGATGACCGAAACGAAAAGTTCCACTGATGTCCCTGGTCACGGCAAGTTTATTATAGGATCGTATGATTGGAGGGATCCAAATAATCCAAATTTATGGCAGGGAGTATCAGGAATAAACAATCCTTGTCCTGATGGATTCAGATTGCCGACCCCGGAAGAATGGGAGACGGAGAGACTGTCTTGGTCAATCAATAATCGACAAGGCGCATTCGCTTCACCTTTAAAACTCGTCACAGCCGGTTCTCGTAACGGATCCACAAATGAACTCAAATACGTAGGACTTAACGGCAGTTACTGGAGCAGTAACGGAGGAATAAGCGGAAGCACGGGGGAAGCTATGCATCTTTATACTACTAATGTTGGTATTGCCTCATCTAACCGTATAGGCGGTTTCAGTGTGCGTTGTATACAAGATTGAAAAAGTCACATTTGCATAAAATTTTGGGGCGGACTGATCGGCTCACGTTAATCCGCTCTTTCTGTCACCCAACGCTACCAAGCCTGTTCATCAACAATTGCCCCCTGCGTGGAAATAACAACCTGCCGCACTGGAACCGCTGCCTCAGCATCATCATAAGCCTTTCTGACAATCTGCAACATGGCGGAGCAACAAGGCACTTCCATGATCAGGATAGTGACCGAGTTCATCTTTCTGGTTTTGAACAGTTCGGTGAAGCGATCAACATAGAGCTGTTGGTCGTCAAATTTCGGACAGCCCATCATCACCGTCCTTCCCTGGATAAAATCCTGTTGCAGGCCGCCGTAGGATACTGCGCAACAGTCAGCAGCAATCAGCAGGTCGCAGTTTTCTAAAAACGGTGCTGAGGCCGGAATCAAGCGAATTTGCACCGGCCAGTGGCTCAAGGCCGAGCCGACTTGTGAGGTGGGTTCATTGGCTGCCTGGCAGGGATTGATAGGTTGCATGGTCTTTAATTGTGCGGACAGACATCCCTTACTGGCCGGTGCAGTCGCCTGTTTTTGTTTCTGATCAGCCAGAAATTCCTCAACCGCTTCTTCATCAAAATTTTCCGCTTCCCGCTCAATAATGGTCAACGCCCCTGTCGGGCAGGAGCCAAGGCAGGCCCCGAGGCCGTCGCAGAGTTTGTCTTCCACCAGACGGGCCTTGCCGTCAATGATTTGCAAAGAACCTTCGGCGCAGTCAGGCACACATTCTCCGCAGCCAGTACAGAGTTCTTCATTAATTTCTATAATTTTTCTCGTTTGTTTCATGGCGTAGCCTCTTGCTTTCCCTGTATATTAGAGCATTACGGTTTAACGAATTTGCGCAGCATTTTTTCCGCCTGCCGTGAACCGGCCTGGGTCAGGAATAAACCCAAAAGTCGATCAAGCCGTTCATGACTCGGTGGTATCTCCTGATATTGCTCAACCTTGTTAACGATCAGGTCGGCATCATAGAGCACCTTAAAGTTGGTTGTTTCCTCGCCCCTCGGAGCATGGTGGTGACCGATGATATCGCAGACCTCATCCATCAATGCGGGCTTGACCTTGAGTCCGGTTAAAATTTCCCGTGCCACAGTCGGGCCTTCGCTGTGTTGATATTTTGCCGAGGAAGAGTCGAATTTGCGCTCTGCCTCCCGAATGCCGATATCGTGCAGATAGGCGGCGGCCATGATGACCATCATGTCTCCGTCCTCCTGCTCTTTGCCGATGATCTCCGCCTGTTCAGCCACGTCCATGGCATGACGGATACGGCG
>CBDTVG010000411.1:0-2312 GCA_965363745.1 uncultured Candidatus Electrothrix sp.
TCAAGGGCAAAGGCCGCACTCGCCGCTTGACGGATCTCCTCCTCACTGCATTCCGGGCTACCGTAGCTGATATTATTACGCACCGTATCATTAAAAAGGATGGTCTGCTGGGTGACCAAAGCGATCTGGTTCCGCAGGGAATGCAGGGTCACATCCCGAATATCATGACCGTCAATGCGTAATGCTCCGGCCGCGATATCATGAAACCGAGGCAGCAAACTGGCCAAGGTTGTCTTGCCTCCGCCGGAAGGCCCGACAACAGCCAATATTTCACCCTGAACGACCCTGAGCCTGATATCACGCAAAACCGGCTTGTCCGAACCATAGGCAAAGGTTACATTATCAAACTCAATGGAATCATGAAATCGCGACAGAATCTTGCAGTTTATTTTTTCTTTGATTTCCGGCTCAATATCAAGCAGAGCGAAAACACGAACTGCGGCCGCCATACCGGACTGAATCGTGGAGTTGATCTTGCTCACGCCCTTGACCGGTTCATAAAGCATAATCAACGCGGTCAAAAAAGACATAAACGTGCCGGGAGTTGACTCTCCGCCGAGCACCTGCAAGCCCCCGAACCAAATAATAAGGGCCATGCCTATGCCGCCGAGAAATTCTATCAGAGGATGGGAAAGGCTGCGAAACTTGGTCTCGCTCATCAGAGTGTCGAACAAAAATTGCATCTTTTGCCCGAAGAGCTTCTTTTCCCGTTCCTCCATGCAGAAGGCCTTGACTATCCTGACTCCTCGGATAGTTTCATTGAGAAAATTGCTCGCATCTCCCATGCCCTGTTGATAGCTTGTGCTGATACGACGAAACTTCTTACCGAAAACTACAATAGGCACTGCGGCCATGGGAATAAAAATCAGAGAGACAAAAGCCAGCCGCCAATCCATATAAAAAATAACGCCTAACAGTCCGATCACGGTAAAAAAATCTCGCAACAGATGAATCAGGGCATGAGAAACTGAACCCTGCAACATGCTGACATCGTTCATTACTCTGGAAATCAGCTCTCCGGTCGAATTTTTTTGGAAAAAGCTCATTGAGAGGTCATTAAGATGGCTGTAAATTGCGTTTCGCAGATCTTTAATCACGCATTGTCCCACCCACTCAAGTAGATAGGAATAAAGAAAATAGAAGACACCCTTGACCAAAAAAACAGCAAGTAGAGCAAGAGGAAGGATTGTCAGCCATTCTTCATTTTTCTCGTAAAAAATCTCATCAAGCAACGGTTTGACCATATAGGCCTGAGCGGCATTGAAGGCGGCGACAATAATCATCGCCACCATAGCAATGAGCAATTTTTTGCTGTACGGCTGAAGAGTTTTGTATAATCGGGAAAGTATGATTTTATTTGTCATGAGAGCTGTTTAGTTATCCTCTGCACATGCACATTTCCTGCTCAGTGCGTAAGGGACAGCTTATTTCGCTTTCTATCAGCTCCTGAGCCTGCATACGGGATGCCACATAGGCAACGGTTCGTTCAGTGAGCTGTCTCGACATACCGATATGATTTTCCGGCAATATGGCCTGCTGAATTTCTTCTCTGCTGAAGTTCGCTGATATATCTGGGTGATCCATCAAAATATCAAGCAACGACCTGTCGCTGTCAACGGCCTTCATAGATGCTTCGTAGACTAGGGCATGGGCATTTTGCTTGCCAATGGTCGTGCCGAGAAAAAACATCAGGGCCTCGGTTGAAATCATCGGGGCGGCGTTGTTGACATTTTTTCGCACCGTATCCTCGTGGATCATCATATTCGCAAGAATATCTTTCATCAGGGCCAGCAGGCCGCAGGTATACAGGGAGGTGTCGGTCAAAGCGGCCCATTCCAGACGTACAGAGCGGTAATCCCGTTCATGTTCGCAAATCAGCCCGTCAAAGCCAAGGGATACATTGGAGTTGATCAGTTTAGAGAGAACCACCACCTGCTCACACAATTCCGGGTTTCTTTTATGGGGCATGGTGCTGCTGCCGATCTTGCCCATGTGAAAAGGCTCTTCCATCTCATGAATTTCATTGCGAGCCAGACAGCGGATTTCATCGGCGATTCGGGCGAGCGAGCCGCAAGTCAGAGCTAGGACGGAAAGAAATTCCGCAAAGCGGTCACGGGAAGCATGCCAGGCCAAATTGGGAACGGCCAATCCCAGCCGGGCGGAAAATTTATCCAGCAGAGGCAGGGCCTTTTCACCCAAGGCATCCATGGTGCCTACACCGCCGAAGAGCTGGCTGACCAGCACCCGTTTTTTCACCTGTTCAAGGCGTTCAACATTGCGCCACACTTCATCAAGCCAGCCAGCCATTTTCA
>CBDTVG010000412.1:0-2302 GCA_965363745.1 uncultured Candidatus Electrothrix sp.
TCCATTTGTCTAACCGGGCAACACACGGTGACCGTGTCGCCTGTACGAAATATGGTAGTTATTTAATTTCTGTTCCTAAGTAAGTCTTCGCAGAAACATTTAAAAAAAGAGCATTATTCCATGTACCACCAGAAGTAATTCATGTCAAGAAAACAAAAGGTTAAAAAACACCTCCTCTCAAACTTCTGATGCTTTTCAGCCGATGCTGACAAAGCAAAAAAAAACAGGAACCCATCCCGTATACCGGATGAATTCCTGTTTTGTCTACCTGAGACTGAGCAGTATCAGCACTACACCGTCAAGTCCTCACGAACCTGCTTACGGGGGCCGCCATGTCCAGAGGTAGACCAGTCACGAATACCAGCGGTCGCAGTCATTTCGTCCTGACGTTGCAGGCGACCCATGCGGTCATAGATCATCTGCCAAACACAATCCACCTCAGAATGGATTTCGCAATGGCCGCCCACTGAACCGCCGCAAGGGCCGTTCATCAGGCTTTTGGCACAACGAGCGACCGGGCAGAGTCCGCCGGTCAGGTGCAGGACACAGTCGCCGCAACCGGCGCACTGTTCACTCCAGACCCCCTGTTCGGTGGAGCCCCCAAGAAAGGTGGTGTTCAGGGCGGGAAAGACATTATCTTCAGGTCGCAGGTTGGCGATAAAGTTAACGCCAACACCGCAGGCCGTGGAAACGATAGCGTCGTATTGGCCCTTGAATTCATCAATGGAATCAATGTATTCCCGGTCGCACTGACGCACCAGCGAGGCATCAAAGACTTCGGCTTTTTTCCCCGCCTTTTTCAGACCAAGGCGAATGAGTGAGGCCAGGATTTCCGCTTCCCGCTCGCCACCGGCGGAACAGACCGTGACGCAGCCTCGGCAGGCCAACACCAGGATTTTTTTGCAATCCTGCACCATTTCTATTATTTCAGCCAAAGGCTTTCGTTCAGCAATAATCATATAGAACTCCCAAAAAATCAGGGGTTAGTAAAATCAGATGGTATATTATGTTGTAGTCAGCTTGACGGCAGATGCGCCGTCCTCTGTCGCCTTAAAAAGGGCTCGGCCCAATTCTGCTGATCAGCTCATTCATCTCCTGACCGGCACCAACGAATTCCGGGTGCAGGCCACGAGGCAGATGGTACATGCGGACCCGTTCCTTGTCTTCACCAAGCTCGGTCAAGGCTGAACGCACTGCTTCCACCCGTTTGGCGGCCCGTTCACTCCCTTTGACGTTATGGCAGCCGTCTGTCGGACAACCGACCACGTAGACACCATCCGCCCCTTCCTCAAAGGCCTTGAGCAAGGTCGTTTCTTCCAATTTACCGGTGCAGACGACCCGAGTCATCTTAATATTTTCCGGAAAATTTAATCCTTGCAACGCATTGCCCTCACCGGCGCAACTCTGTTGGGAGGTGTAATGACAACTGAACAAACGTATGTCCGGCGTAAAACTCATCGAATTTGCTCCACGTAGTATTTGTTAGTTACCGCAGGCGGCAATCAAGTGCTCATCTTCGGATTCATTCAGGGTAATCGCCTGGGCTGGGCATTCCGCAACGCAGATGCCGCAGGCCTTGCAATCGGCGACAGATATTTTCACAAAGCCGCCCTCATCAATTTTGGGTACTTCCCAAGGGCAGACCCGGACGCAGGTTAGGCAGGAAACGCAAAGATCCCGTTGCACCTGAGCGGCCTTGCCTTTTTCCACTAATTGTTCCTCTGTAATATAGCCTTTTTTGAGAGCAAGTTTAGCCAAGGCTCCCATAATATCGGCAAAGCTGACATCCTGAGGACAGACAAACACACAGCTACGACAACCGGAACAGAACCAGAGCAGGTTGGATTTCAGCAATCGTTCCTCCATACCCATACGAACCATGTGGATAATCTTACGAGGATCAAAGTCAGGAATGGCCTGACTGACCGGGCAGGCTCCAGAACAGGCACCGCAGGAAAAACAGGAATTTAGATGCTCGCCGCCGGGTTCCGCCACGACATCGGCACTGAATCCCGGATTTATTTCAAATGTTTTTTTGGACATACCATCACCACATTGAGCAATTATATTTTCCAACCGCCATATTCAAACGAAATCATGACGGATTCGGAAAACGGTAGGGGAGTAAAACTGTTAAGAGGGTGCGTGACAATAATGTCACTCGACATTTTCAGTAGAAAAGGATGCTACATTGACAATGTCTGCGACATGTAAGCAGACATAAATATCGCATTTTTGTCATTTTGTCAATCGTTGTCAATGGAGTGGGATGAGGATTGGCAGGCCGCTGTAGGGGCGATCC
>CBDTVG010000413.1:0-2293 GCA_965363745.1 uncultured Candidatus Electrothrix sp.
CATTGCGGGTTGACAGGGCCTTCATTGAGCTGAAACCACCCACAGCCATTGGACAAATAACGGATTCTGTACCGCCGGTTATAGCTGCGTCGCAATCACCGTACAGGATATGGCGATAGGCCTCTCCAACCGCATGGGTTCCGGCTGCACAGGCCGTGGAAAGCGAAAGATTTGGTCCTTTTGCTTTGATATGCATAGAGATATGACCGGAGGGCATATTAGGAATCACCCTGGGAATAAAGAAGGGGGTTATTCTGCGGGGGCCTCTTTCTAATAATATCTGGTGATATTCTTCAATGGTGGGAAGACCGCCCATGCCGCAACCGGTGATGACACCCACCCGTTCAGCTAGGGCATCGGTAATCTCCAAACCGCTGGCCCGGAGAGCCATATCCGCAGCGGCGATGCCGTACTGGACAAAATGATCCAGATGTTTCGCCTGCTTCTTATCAAACCAAGTTTCAGGAGTGAAATCCTTGACCTCAGCGGCAATTTGAGCGGCATGAGAGGAAGCGTCAAAGCGAGTTATAGGGCCGATGCCGCTGTGTCCGTTCACCAGCCCATGCCAAGTCTTATCTGTTCCGGTTCCGAGCGGGGTGACCAACCCTACTCCGGTTACAACAACCCGTCGTTTCATGATCATGTTGAAATAAACTGTAAGGTTCCCTTTTAAACAGGTGTCAGACCTGCTGCTACGAATTTGCTACAACTGTACGCTGACACCATAGTCGTTGTTGAGCAAGCCTGCGAACAAACATCAAGGCCGAGTGTTTATCGCAGAGCTCTGCCGCTCAATGCGGATGCCGAGATTGGGATCGTTATTCCCTTTCTTTGCGTTTATGGCTGAATATTATTGATATAGTCGATAGCATTCTGAACTGTTGCGATTTTTTCCGCATCTTCGTCCGGAATTTCAACATCAAATTCTTCTTCCATAGCCATGATCAGTTCAACCAGATCAAGGGAATCCGCACCGAGATCATCAACAAAGGAGGCACCTGGAAGAACTTTTTCTTTATCAACGCTGAGTTGTTCTTCAATAATCTCGACCATCTTTTCTTCAACTGCCATGCTCTTTCTCCTGAATTGTTTATTATATTCTAAAATTTCGAGAAATATTTTTCTCGATACCTATTTTTCCGTATAAATACATTTTCAAACAAGCAAACGTTGCTTGAACTTCATGGCATGCACCATTAAAAATGTCTAATTACCCATATACATGCCGCCATTGACATGCAGGGTCTGCCCGGTCATGTAGCAACTTGCTTCGGATGCCAGATAAGCGACCGCCGCCGCCACGTCTTCCGGTGTCCCCAAGGTTCCCAAAGGAATTTGGGCCTTGATACTCTCCTGAATATCCTCGGATAAATCACTGGTCATATCAGTCATAATATAACCAGGGGCAACGCAGTTGACCGTGACCTGACGGGAAGCCAGTTCTCTGGCCATGGATTTGCCCAGCCCGATCAGCCCGGCCTTGGCCGCAGCATAGTTCACCTGACCGCCGTTACCGAGAAAACCGATCACCGAGCTGATATTGATAATCCGGCCCCAGCGTTTTTTCATCATTCCCCGCATGGCTGCCTTGCTACAGGTAAAGGCACCTTTGAGGTTGGTGTTCAGGACGGCATCCCAATCATCATCTTTCATCCGAGCCATGAGTCCGTCTCTGGTGATGCCCGCATTATTAACCAAAATATCCACACCGCCATGTTCAGCGGTAATTTCTTTGACCGTTTTCTGAACCGCTCCGCTGTCCGCCACATCAAAACCGGTGATAAATCCCTTGCCTCCGGCTGTGGTGATTTCCGCCAGAGTTTCTTCGGCTGCGGTTGCGTTGCTGACATAGTTGATGCCGACCTTGGCTCCTTGGGCTGCCAGCTGTACACAGACAGCTCGACCGATTCCTCGGCTGCCGCCGGTCACCAATGCTGTTTTTCCTTCAAGACGCATAACTACGCTGCTCCCTTATTCTTTGGGTTAACAGAGGCAGGATCTCAAAGAGATCGCCCACCAGGCCATAGGTGGCAAGATCAAAAATCGGGGCCTTTTCGTCCCGGTTGATGGCCACAATGATTTCAGCGGCCTGCATCCCCACTGTATGCTGGACAGCACCGGAAATTCCGCAGGCGAAATAGAGCTTAGGGCTGACCGTCTTACCTGTCTGGCCCACCTGACAGGGATAACCTATCCAGCCCGCATCCACGGCGGCTCTGGAGGCAGCGACCGCACCGTTTAATTCAGCGGCAAGTTCCCGGAGCAGGGCGAAACCTTTTTCGTTTTCCACGCC
>CBDTVG010000414.1:0-2290 GCA_965363745.1 uncultured Candidatus Electrothrix sp.
CGCTTGCTTGCGCTACCCACGGCGCAGGTCAGCACCGCGATTAATAATTAAGTGAGTATTCTTTGATAACAGAGTCTGGCGCAGATTTCTGGTCAATTATGGAGTGTCCCTTGACAATATGTCGGCAGGACGTTATTTTACATTAGGTGGTAATTTAAAATAAGAAAACTGTTAATTCAAAAATTGAAATAAAAATATGAACAGAGATCTGCAAGGCCAATATATCAATATATCGACAGTTGGAGAAAAGGCTCAAGCATTCGTTCCAGCCCCGTTGCCACCGGCACCTCCCATTGAATGGTCATCCGAACTCAGGGAAAAATTTGACCAGGCTCTGTTGGCCCTTGGCCGCCTGGACAGTGTCTCAGTACTGCTTCCAGATACATCGCTTTTCCTTTATATGTATGTGCGCAAGGAAGCGGTGCTCTCGTCTATGATCGAGGGCACTCAATCATCACTCTCAGACCTCCTAATGTTTGAATTCGAACATCAACCCGGAGTTCCCTTAGATGATGTGCAGGAGGTAAGCAACTATGTAGCCGCTCTTAATCATGGTCTCAGACGACTTGGAGAGGATTTTCCTCTTTCGCTCAGGTTGCTGAAAGAGATTCATAGTGTATTGCTATCGAAAGGCCGTGGCAAAGAATGTGATCCTGGTGAGTTTCGAAGAAGTCAAAACTGGATTGGTGGAAGTCGCCCTGGTAATGCCGCTTTTGTACCACCACCACCTGAATATCTTCAAGAATGTATGGGGAAACTGGAACTGTTTCTACATGATCTGCCGGAAAAAACTCCCGCCTTGATCAAGGCGGCATTGGCACATGTCCAGTTTGAAACCATCCATCCGTTCCTTGATGGTAATGGTCGTCTCGGCCGCCTGATCATTACTCTATTGCTATGCTCTGAAAGAGTCCTCAAGGAACCGATGCTGTATCTCAGCCTCTATTTCAAAACATACCGACAACGTTATTATGAACTTCTGAACGAAGTACGGCTGACCGGTGACTGGGAGGCTTGGCTCGATTTCTTTGCCGATGCCGTTATTCATACAGCAACAAAGGCCGTTGAAGCCGCTCAGCAACTGATGAAACTGTCTGCTGAAGATGGGCTGCGCATTAACGGACTGAAACGTATATCCGGTTCGGCCCATCTCGTTCATAAGGCAATGCTCGAGCGCCCAATGGCTTCACCGAATTGGGTCCAGGAGAAAACGCAACTTGCACCGGCTACAGTTAATGCCTGCCTGCGTGAACTTGAACAGCTTGGTATAGTGAAAGAAATAACCGGCCAGAAGCGTAATCGCCTTTATTCTTATGCAGAGTATATCCGGATCATGAGCGAAGGAACCGAATTACCCCGTTAAGCGAATTTGGGGCATTCTGATGGCAGCAACACTTTAATAAAGATGGGTATTCTTTTCACATTCCCGTTCGGGATTTTTTTTGTAAAAATTAGAGCCCATCTATAAAATTTTCCCTGACGGGAATATTTTTGTTGCAGTTTATAAATTTTTATCATATATTCCTGTTCGGGAATAAATCATAATAAATTGGACAGTATGAACACAAAAACGATTGGCAAACTCGTTAGGAAATCACGTAAGGCTCAGGGCTTAACCCAGGCAGAAGCGGCAGGGTATCTGAATGTTGGTACTCGTTTTTTGTCGGATCTTGAAAACGGAAAGCCAACTGTTCAGCTGGAAAAAGCCCTGCATGTATTGCAAGGTCTTGGCTTTAAGATCCTTGCGGTACCAAAGACAAACCACAAACTAATCCGTTATATTGAGGACGATTTGGGTGAAGAGTAAGCTCAATGTTTTTGTTAAACAACTGAAGGCTGGTGAGCTATGGCTGGATCAGCAGCGCCGTTTTTGTTTCCAGTATGATAAAAGCTGGATCAAGTCACCGGTTAGCCATCGGTTGTCTATTTCCCTGCCTTTGCGGGAAGATCCGTATTTAGCAGATGATTCATATTCATATTTTACCAATCTGCTGCCTGAAGGCAAAATTCTGAATGTCATTTCCAGAAAACTTCAGATCCCTGTCAGCAATCAATTTGAATTGTTAAAGGCTGTTGGAGGGGATTGTGCCGGTGCGGTGTCATTATTTGAAGATGGCGATTTGCCGCCAAAACCCGAAGAATACCCACGGCTTTGCAATGCTTGACCAGGTTCGGCACTATTTTCCCCAGACCCGCTCCTTTCTTATGGATGATACCACGCTTCTTTCTCATAAGGCCCTCTGGGGGCAGGAACCTTCTCCAGTAAACCGGAACCTTCCCTTGCTGGCCG
>CBDTVG010000415.1:0-2274 GCA_965363745.1 uncultured Candidatus Electrothrix sp.
TTATACCCTATCAGTCCGTCTATAACTTATCATGCACGACCGTTATCCTTCCTGCGCCTCCACTAAACTTGATGGATTCGTAAAAAGTCCAAAATACCCACTTTTTGTCTCGTAACCCATTGATTTATCGTTTCCAAAAACGCAAATTCTGCCTTTTTTACCATATTATCAACTACTTGCAATATTTAATTGAAAAATAATTTGGCAACGTGCGGAGTGTCGGTACTTCGTTGTGGTGCTTTGAGTAGCGATTGAAAAAATACTACCCCCGGAGAAAATACAATGAGTCCTGCAACCCATTTATTTTTAGGCTGGCTGACCGCCCATACAACCGAGCTTGATCGCCGGGAACGAATGCTCGTCACCCTCAGCGGCATTCTCCCCGATCTTGACGGCCTTGTGATTATAGGGGATTACGCCATGGGCAACAGCCATTCTCAGCTGGAGCTATGGAGTAAATACCACCATGTATTAGGTCACAATATAGCCCTGGCAGTGCTTGCGGCAGCTATCAGTTCCCTGATTGCGAAAAAAAGGAAGGCGGTCACCGCCCTGTTGGTCTTTATCAGTTTTCACCTGCATCTTCTGGGTGACCTGATCGGTTCACGCGGCCCGGACGGGTATCAATGGCCGATCCCGTATTTGCTGCCGTTTTCCAATACCTGGCAATGGACATGGCAGGGCCAATGGACTTTAAACGCTTGGCCCAATTTCCTCATCACCGCTGTTTCGCTGGCTCTTATTCTTTACGTAGCCTGGAAAAAAGGCCGTTCGCCGCTGGAGATTATTTCTCAAAAAGCCGACAATATTTTTGTAACGACGTTGCGCAACCGGTTTGGGAAACCTGCTGAGGCGGAAGAACGGGTATAAACGGCTGAGAGCGACGGATGCTCCCTCCCTGAAAAATTAGCTGCCCCGCAGTAAACTAGCTGACACCGCAATCCCGGAAATCCCCACAGTCAGCAACGCACCAACCACCTTCCAAAGCACCAAGCCGTTAAAATTTCCCCAGGCGAACAGAGGTAAACCCACCAAAATTGCACAAAGGATGCCGAAAAAGACAGCCGGTTCCGGTATGTTTTTTCTGAGCAAAGTCATGACAGTGGGCAGAAGCGTAGAGGCCCGCAAGGTTCCGTAAAAGAGGAACAGATAGAGGATCTTCATGCCGGGCAGGTTGGCGATGAGCAGGGCCACACAACAGAGGAGCACCATGCTCAGACGTGATCCGTTCACATCCGCTCCCCAGTCATGACCGGCGATAGAGGACACAGCGCAGAGATTGGAATCAATGGTGGAAATTAGGCCGGAAAGCAGCATCAGGGCCACCGGAATCATCATCCAGCCGGGCAGGAGACGAGTAACGGTCTCGATATTGACCATCTGGGTGTCGCTGATCAGCCATTGCTGACCAGCTGCCACAAAGCCGAGCAGAGACAGACTCAGAGGAACTAGAGCAAAGAGCAGTGCTCCGTAGATAAAGGCGGGTTTGATCCGATCTTCCCGGATGGCGAAGGCACGCTGGTAAAAGGATTGGTCACCGAACGGCCCGGCCAGCAGGCCGATGGTCACGGGAACGCCAAAGCTCCAGGCCACACCAAGCGAATCCGAGGAAAGGAGATTGCTAAACTGACCGCTGAAACCGCCGAGTCCCTGGTTAAGTACGCTCAGACCGCCTCCTCTGAGCAGCACCCAGGGCACGGCGATCAAAGCTGTCGCCAAGATGAGGATCATCTGAGCATAATCAGTCTGTACTGAGGCACGCAGACCGCCGAACAAAGAATAGCTCAGGGCGATGAGCATCAGCAACAGGGTGACCGGGAAAAAAGGCAGGCCGGTGAGAAAAACGATCACCGCCCCGCCAGCCAGCAATTGTACGCCGCAGGAGCAGATTGCCAGCCCGACCAACTGGAGCTGATAGATGATTTGGACACGGGGAGAATAACGCTCACGCATATAGGCGGACAGGGTAAATCCGTCAGGTGCCAGCCTGCGAATGCGGGAGGCAAAGGGGGTAAAGAGCAGCAAACAGGCCACATTGGGTGCGATAAACCAAAAGACCCCGGCAAGACCCTGCGTGTATGCCTTTTCTGAGGCCAGAAAAAGAGCGGGTGCCCATATCCAGGTGGCGGCGATGGAAAAAGCTGCGGGCCAAGCCCCAAGGTTTCGGTCAGCCAGCAGAAATTCGAGCTTACCGACAGTCCGGCCTTTGGCGGACAGCCATGTCAGGGTGAAGGCGCAGAGGCCGTAGGCAAGGATGAGCAGGAGGCCGTTGAT
>CBDTVG010000416.1:0-2274 GCA_965363745.1 uncultured Candidatus Electrothrix sp.
TGGATCGCCCTCACGTTGTTTACTCTTGCGGCTGTTACCGCCTTGTCTCTCTGGTCGCCGGGAAATTTACCTTCCGTGCTGGGCAGTGATAAACACCACCATATTATCGCATATGCCGTTCTGATCTTTCCCACTGTCCTGCGCAGGCCAAGACACTGGAAATTAATCATTTTATTTTTTATTGCTTACAGCGGCGTTATTGAATTGGCACAGCCCTTGATGCATCGTTCTGCGGAGTGGCTGGATATGGCCGCGAACGTCACAGGCGTGCTTTGCGGCCTGCTTGTCTCTGAGCTGATAAGGAAGCTGGAATTTTTACCGCAAGACTGAAATAACAGAAGAAAAAGACTACATCACGCCACGCTCCAATTGTTCAAGCACTCCCTCCACCTCATGCTCAAGCCGAGCCTGTTCCTTAGTTGTTAATTCTCGCACTCCGAAGCGATCCTGATAATGCAGTCGCAGGCAAGTATCATTCCAAACCGGCAAGCCCGCCGCCTTTGCAATTCGTTGCAGCCAGCGTACCGGTGTTTCCCAAGGATGCCGCGCAAAGCCCAGTTCATTCAACCGTTGTTCAATGCGATAAAAGGCGGATTTTTTTTGTTGGGAAAATAATCGGGGTGTTTTTTGCTTACCCGCTATCTTGACGCGCTGAATCTTCTTTTTGACATATAGCCTCCGTCCCAAAATAACAAACAAGGGCGCGAGTAGGAGCCACCACCATTTTTTAAGCGCCTCCTTATCGATTCCCCACCGCCATTGAGAAATTTTGAAGAACAATGCAGACTGGATATCCTGAAAAATACTCATTTTCGAGGCGGCCTCATCCTCAATGTCGATCCAGTTGGAGGAGGTGGTGTCAAGGTTGCGCCATGCGCCGTCCAGATAGACAAGCGTCCAGGCATGGGCATGTCGTTTTCGCACCACAATCTTGTTTTCCAGTTCACTAAATTCATGGGCCGACCAGCCGGAGGCATAACGGGCCGGAATACCGCAGGCACGGAGGATAAGCACTGTGGCGGTGGCGAAATACTCACAATGACCGCTGCGGGAGGACAGGAGAAAGGTTGCTAAGGAAGTCTTCCCTTTGTCGGGTTTGTCCTGCTTCAGGGAATAGGAAAATTTTTGCTGAAAAAAATCATCTAATAAAGTGACCGCTTCCTTGGGCGTTTTGGAATGCAAGCCCAGTTCCGCCGCAACCCGCTCAACCGTCGCCCGCTCTTTTTGGGGGATAATCAAATCCACCTCCGCAGGGGGCAGATCACGGGAGGTATTTTTCTTGAATCTGACCCGATAGCTGATCAGGCCTGGCCCTTCCTCGGCCTTGACCGCCCCTAATGGGGTCTGTTTCAGGCTTGCCACCCGCAGATTTTCCACCTGAAAAGCGCCGAGAGGCAGATTTAACATGCCTACGCCGTTTTTCAAGGGCGACCAGATGGTGAACGCCTCGCCGTCTTCCTGATTTTTCCCTAATTTCCAAGTGGTCTGGTTCGCTTCATGGGCGAGGGCGGTAAAGCTGGCCGGGGTGGCGTACCAAGTTGAGCCTCGATAGTTATTATAGCTCGCCTGCCGTACCAGTACCGGATTGAAGGTCTCTGTTTCTGGGGTAATGCGGAAGACAATACGTTCAGACAATTTCATTTCTCCTATATCACCTATGGAGGTGCTTCTTCTGAACGGATCGGTATTGCTATAAAAAAGATCCTGGGTCAGATCCATGACAATGCCTTGAAGGCGATAGAGGCCGATATGTCCGGCATAGCCCGTGCCTCCCGCCATGGCCAGTAACAGCACCCACCAGACCGGTGAAAATCGTTTGGAGCGGAGCGGCCAGAGCGCCCAGGCGGTAAGGACAAGCAGGCTGATGTAATAACTGCCGTCTTTCAGATTGGCTGTACCTGCGGAAAGGATACAGAGCACCGCGTAGGGGTAGGAAAGTCGGATAGTTTTGGGCGGCCTGTTCAGGGGCTTCGCCTTTTTGCGGGCGGTCAGCATCAGGGAGCGGATGTCGATTTTTCCGGCCACGCTGTATTCTTGGGCCGCCAGCAGCGGGAAGACGATAAAGGGCAGCCATTTGAGAATACTAATGATGGATGCAAATGAGGTTGTGATGACAAAGACAGCCATACCCGCCAGCAGAATCGTGCAGATATCGGCGATTCGGTTGAAATCCGAGAGGGAAAGATTCCATTTTGATGCGACCAGCCGGGAGCCTTCAAGCACAGAGGCCATGGCGACGGCGGGCATGAGCAGGTCAGTCTGCCAGCCCCAGAA
>CBDTVG010000417.1:0-2264 GCA_965363745.1 uncultured Candidatus Electrothrix sp.
GACCGGCCTGACTGCGCTGTAGGTTGCGACTGTGACCGTTTTCTGGAGTTGTGGAATCTGGTGTTCATGCAGTTTTACCGAGATGCCGACGGCACTATGACCCCGCTGCCCAAGCCCTCCATTGATACCGGTATGGGGCTTGAACGAGTGACGGCGGTGCTTCAGGGTAAATATAATAATTTTGATTGTGACCTGTTCAGCCCGCTCATTGATACGGTTGTTCGGCTTTCCGGTAAAGCGTATAATGATAATGCTGCTGATGATGTAGCGATGCGGGTTATTGCTGACCATGCCCGTGCTACTGCCTTCTTGGTGGCTGACGGTGTATTGCCCTCCAACGAGGGGAGGGGCTATGTTCTTCGTCGCGTCATGCGGCGGGCTATTCGTTACGGCAGAACATTAGGCCTGACAGAGGCCTTTTTCGGCGGTATCTGTCGTCAAGTGATCGATCTGATGGAGGATGCCTACCCTCATCTTGCTAATTCGCAAGAGCTGCTGGATAAGGTGACGGATCACGAAGAAACCCGTTTTGGCGAAACCTTGGATCATGGTCTCGCTAGGCTTGGTGAGGAGATCAGCTGTTTACTGGCGGAGCAGCCAGATAAAGCAGTCATCAACGGTGACTTCATCTTTAAGCTCTACGACACCTACGGCTTTCCCAAGGATATTGTTCGGGATGTTGCTTTGGAAAAAGGTCTGACCTTAGACGATGCCGGGTTTGAAGAGGCAATGGAGCGGCAACGGAACCAATCCCGTAGATCTTGGAAAGGCAAGGATGTGGATCATTTTTCCGCCGGACTCATCAGTCTGCTGAAGCAGGAAAAAACAACGGCATTTCTTGGTTACACCGGCACCTATGCCGATTCCGTCGTTGAAGGAATTATTGACGATCAGGGTAATTTGGCGAAAAAGGCGGAAGCCGGGGCCAAGGTACAAATCTATTGCCCGCAGACTCCCTTTTACGCTGAATCGGGTGGGCAGGTCGGTGATACCGGAACTATCAGCTGGCAGGGCGGCACTTTTTCCGTCCAGTCCACCACGGCAGCTACTGAAGGGCTAGTTCTGCACAGCGGCAGGGTCAGCGAAGGTACGTTGACTGTGGGACAGCAGGTCTCCATGCAAGTTGATGAGCAACGTACCGCCACTGCCCTGAATCATACCGCCACCCATCTCCTTCATGCCGCTATGAAGGAAATCTTGGGCGACCATGTCAAACAGGCCGGTTCCTTGGTACGTGCGGAGCGGCTTCGTTTTGACTTCACCCATTTCTCGCCGGTTACGCCGGAGGAAATTCAGTTTATTGAACAGTTAGTTAATCGGGAAATTCGCAGGAATACACCGGTGGAGACAGCGGTACTTTCCAAAGAGGCCGCCATCGCCGACGGAGCCACAGCCCTGTTCGGCGAAAAATACGGTGATGAAGTGCGGGTGGTTTCTGTTCTCGATTTTTCCAAGGAGCTCTGCGGTGGCACCCATACCGGAGCAACCGGAGATATCGGTCTCTTTAAAATTATCACCGAAACCGGCATTGCCGCTGGGGCGCGCCGCATTGAGGCCGTAACCGGATCAGCCGCAGTGGATTGGGTACAGCGACTGGCAAAGCAGGCGGATACATTAGGTCAACTGCTTTCCGGTACCTTTGATGGTGCTGTTGACAAGGTGACCGCCTTGCTGAAACGGCAGAAAGAACTGGAAAAAGAGGTCGCCGCCCTGAGTGCTTCTAGGGCTATGGGCGATCTGGATACCCTATTTGCCGAGGCCGTGGAAGTGAACGGGATCAAGGTGATCAGCGGGTTGCTGCCGCTTGACTCGCCCAAGACCCTGCGTGATGTGGGTGACAAAGTGCGTGACAAAATGGAAAGCGGTGTCGCTTTGATCGGTGGTGAATTTGGCGGTAAGGCGGCCTTATTGGCCTTGGTGAGTAAAAATTTGACCGGCAGAATCAAGGCCGGGCAGTTAGTCAAAGAAGTGGCTACGGTGGTCGGAGGTAAGGGCGGCGGCAGACCGGATATGGCCCAGGCCGGAGGGCCTATGGCGGATAAGCTACCAGAGGCAATCAGATCCGTTCATACTATCGTGGCCAAACTGCTGGGAGAATAAAATTATGAACAACATGCCATTACAGGATGCGAATCGAATTGTCATAACCGGAGTCGGTTTGACTGCGCCCGGAGGTTCCAATACCCTCGCAAATTTCAGAGAGCAGGTACTTGCGGGTCGGAGTGGGATTTCCACTATTGATCTTCGCTACATGGGCACACATC
>CBDTVG010000418.1:0-2262 GCA_965363745.1 uncultured Candidatus Electrothrix sp.
GACAGATATTTCAGGTTGGATCTCATATCCTTGACAAGATCAAGGACGGTCAGGTAAAGTGGGTTACTTATTTCGTATACCAACGCCACATCACATCACGGTTAGCCGGTCAACCGGAGGTTGTTTATACTTTTATACTATGATATGTCGAGAATTACTTCATAGGGTGCTCTTATTGAGAGTGCGGCAGCGTCTGGGCGGTATGATTGTTTGCCTGCTGATTATTGGTCAGTGCGTATTGCCGACCCGCTCTTGGGGCTTCAGTATCGGAGAGGAGCGGGACATTGGTGAGCAGTTGCTCTTATCCGTTCGCGGCAAGTTTGACCTTCTTGATGATCCTGATATTGTTCAATATATAAATGAACTTGGTCAGCGTGTACTCGCTGTCGCTGGGCCGAGATATTTTGATTATCATTTTTTTGTGGTCAAGAATGACCAGTTCAACGCTTTCGCCGCACCATCAGGATTGATTTTTTTTAATACCGGGTTGATCAAAACCATGAATACTGAAGATCAATTACTCAGTGTTCTCGCTCATGAAGTTGGGCATGTGGTCAGTCGGCATATCTCCAATCGTATAGCCAAACAGGGGAAGGTCACCGCCATCAGTTTGTTGTTCGGGCTGGCCAGCCTTGCTGTAGGCAATCCGGCCCTAACCCAAGGCATTTTTACCGGTGCTCTTGCCGCTAATCGCACTGCCGGACTAAATTTTTCCCGGCAGGACGAGGAACAGGCGGATCGCTTGGCCTTTGGCTGGCTGAAGAGCATGGGGCGTGATCCGCATTCTATGGAAGCGATGCTCAAATCCATGCGCAGGATTACCCGCTACCGTTCCGAACAATTACCGCCCTATCTGCTCACGCATCCGAATCCTGAGGACAGATTGCAGTATGTGCAGTCCTTGCTGGAAGTTGATCAAGGGAAGGGAGAGGGGGCAGCGAAGGGGGCGGTGGACAATTTTTCTTTTCTCCGCTTTAAGTATCGAGTGCTCAGTCAGTCTATCGATTTGGAAGAACTGCGTATTTACTGCGCCAACATCTTGGCCTCCAATAAAAATGCGGAATTGCAGATTATGGCTCATTATGGCTTGGCTCTGATCAGCGCTGAGGAAATAAATTTCCAGGAGGCTGTCAGGCAGCTAGAAATAGTTCGGCAAAAATATCCGGGAAAGGATATCCTAAATGTTGACTTGGCGGCCTTGTATATTCAGTCCGGTGAGATTGAAAAAGCTGCTCGGCTTCTGCGTCGATCCTATCAACGTGATCCCACGGATATGTACTCCGCATTTGAGCTGGCCCAGGTCATGGCTGTACAGGGTAACGCTGATGCCGCTGAAAAAATTTATCTTGAAGTGGCCAAGAATATACCTGAATATTCAAAGATCTACTATGAGCTTGGTCGCCTCAAATCCCGGCAGGCAAAAATAGGGGAGAGTAATTTTTATCTGGCCAAGTATTATCTGTACGAGGGAAAGATCAAGTATGCGAAGCAGTACCTGCGGCGGGCGAAAAAGGATTTGTCCGTGCCCGTCGTTTTGCGGGAGGAGGCTGAATCCATCTTGGCTCGCTTGAAGGAATTAGAGGACGCATAATCCCGTGTTCCGCCCGCATCCGATTTTTTCGAAGATCAAGATGCAAGTAAACAGGCGGCATATTCAACAGGTTTCATTGACAATATGTTAAAACGATTTTCAGTTTCTCTTGAACGGCAGTTGCTGGAAAAGTTCGATGATTATATCAGCAGGCATGGCTATTCCAACCGCTCCGAGGCTATTCGTGACCTGATCCGAAAAAGGCTGGTGAATGAACAATGGGCGGATAACAGCAAGGTGGTGGGGGTTGTCACTTTGGTTTATGATCACCATCAGGCCCAGTTGCAGGAACGGATAACTGAGTTGCAGCATAACTACTATAAGTTGATTACTTCAACAACCCATGTTCACATGGATCATCATAACTGTCTTGAGGTGACCATTGTCAAGGGTGGTGCCATGCTGGTTCAGGAGCTGGCCGAAAACATGATCGCTTTGAGAGGAGTCAAAACCGGTAATCTGACCATGTCGAGCACCGGCGATGACCTGCATTGAAGAGGGAATAAAGAAATGGATTACAGAACAGGAAGGGTTGGACGAGTCATCACTATACGTTTTGATCATGGAGAAGATTTTTTAGAGGGGCTGAAAGAGATCGTCCTCAAAGAAAAGATAACCAATGGCTGGTTTCAGCTGATCGGTGCCTTGGATCGGGCCGGGGTGGTGACTGG
>CBDTVG010000419.1:0-2256 GCA_965363745.1 uncultured Candidatus Electrothrix sp.
TGCTCCAACCCAAGCAACTCCATCAAAGTCGGGGCAATATCCTTAAGCGCACCGCCGTTTTGCAACATGCAGTCCTTGTGCGCCTCACTGACCAAAATAAGCGGCACCAGATTCAGGGTATGGGCCGTATGCGGTTGCCCGGTTTCCAAATTGACCATGGTCTCAGCATTGCCGTGATCCGCCGTAACCAGCAGGACACCACCCATTGCCTGTACCTGCTCGGCAAGCCGGCCCACGCATTGATCCACCGTCTCACAGGCCTGAACTGCCGCCTCTAGCACTCCGGTATGCCCTACCATATCGCCATTGGCAAAATTGAGGATTACCAGATCATAGGGCGTTCCGGCAGCCTCCTGTTCCGCAAGTGCAGCAAGCAACTGATCCGTCACCTTGTTTGCGCTCATGGCCGGTTTGAGATCGTAGGTGTCCACATCCCGTGGAGATTCAATCAGAATTCGGTCTTCGCCGGAAAAAGGTTGCTCTGCCCCGCCGTTGAAAAAATAGGTGACATGGGCGTATTTCTCAGTTTCCGCGATCCTCAATTGGCGCATTCCGGCCTTGCTGACCTCCTCTCCCAGTATTTGGGTCAGGCTCGTGGGTGGAAAGGCGATGGGGAAAAAAAAGTCCGCTTCATATTGGGTCATGGTGACCAGCTCCAGCAGTTTGGGCCGGTTGCTGACATCAAAGCCTTTGAAATTTGTATCAGAAAAGGCATGACAGAGTTCACGCACCCGGTCAGCCCGGAAATTGAAAAAAATAACCGCATCGCCGTCCGTAATGCTACCCACCGGTTGGCCTGCTGAATCAACCAGCAGAGTCGGTTCAATAAATTCGTCGGTCTCATTCCGGCTGTAGGCATCCCGCACAGCCTGAAGGGGGTCGTCCGCAATCAGCCCCTGACCGTCGATCATCGCTTGCCAGCCTTTTTCAACCCTCTCCCAGCGGGTGTCTCTATCCATGGCCCAGTAGCGGCCCGACACTGTTGCAACCTGGCCGCAGCCGATGCGCTCTATGGCGGCAAGCAGTTCCTTCATATAGCCCGTCCCGCTGGACGGTGCCGTATCTCGACCATCCATGAAGCAATGAATCTTGGCATCCAGTTGCCTGTCCGCCGCCATCTCCAACAGGGCGGTGAGATGGCTGAGATGAGAATGCACTCCGCCGTCCGAGAGCAAACCGCAGAAATGAATCCGCCCGCCAGAGGCTTTGACCTGATCCATGACCTTGGTGAACACGAGATTTTCGGCAAACTCACCCTGTTCAACAGCTCGGTTGATCCGGGTATAATCCTGATAGACAATCCGACCGGAACCGATATTCAGGTGCCCGACTTCTGAGTTGCCCATCTGGCCCTCAGGTAGCCCTACCAGACCGTTATGGGCTGTCAGCGTGGTGGACGGATATTCGGTCGCCCAGCGATCCATATTCGGGGTATTGGCCACGGAAACCGCATTGGTGGCGGATGCCGGAGCAATACCCCAGCCGTCCAAAATTGCCAGCACCACAGGTCTGTTTTTCGTCATCAATCCACCTCCTGCTCCTCATCCTTAATACCCAGATCCTGCAAAGTTACCTGAGGCGCATCATGCCATAATCCCTCCAAATCATAGAATTTTCGTTGATCTTTATAGAATACATGAACCACTATTTCTCCGAAATCCAGCAGAACCCACATGCCTTCCCGCAGGCCCTCGGAATGCTTGTTGGTCACCCGCTTGGAGCGTAATTCAGATTCAATGGCCTCGGCCAGCCCCTGCACATGACGGCTGGAGCGACCGCTCATAATGACGAAGTAATCGGTGAACGAGGAGATCTCATGTACGTCTAGGATTACAAGGTCTTCGGCCTTGGTGTCCAAGGCTGTTCGGACGCATATTTCTGCCAGTTCCAGAGAGGTTCGCTCTCGGTGTTCTTTTTTCAGCTGTTGCATATTTTTTCTTATTTTACCAGATTTTTTTGGAGGCTATAGCGGCTTGGACAGATAAAACTCTTCGCATCTTTTAGTAAAGATGCTCCATGCTGTCAATATTACCTTTTCAAGACCGAAAAAAACAGAAAGATTGTTGCTACTGTAAAATTATACGGCTCATTGCAGCAATTCTAAATTTACAAATTATCAAATAGATAAGGGGGCAATCTCAAGCGTTTCAAGCATGAAATTTATAAGCCAGCAATTCCCGGACACCCGAAACATCGTAAGAAAATAGCCGAATGAGCCTTTTTTAGTGGATGAATTGCTCTTCAATTACTGCCACT